>NZ_JBYHFP010000007.1:0-150376 GCF_057669885.1 Sporosarcina sp. Y1011
GTTTCAATTCTTTCCCACCAGTAAGGATTTCCGCACCTTCATCGATTGCAGATTGAACATACATTTTCACTGTGTCCAACTGGCTTTGATCGATAATTGCGCCCATATGTGTTGCTTTATCAAATGGATTTCCAATTGAGAGATTTTCAGTCTTAGCTATAAATTTCTTAACAAAATCATCGTACACATTTTCATGAATATAGATACGTGTGCGCGCATCACAAGATTGGCCTGTGTTATTGAACGCACCGTAAAGTGAACCGTCAACGGCTGCCTCAATATCTGCATCTTCAAAAACAAGGCTTGGAGATTTTCCACCAAGTTCTAGTGTTACCCGTTTTACAGTTCCTGCTGCTCTTGCCATAATGTCTTTCCCAATTGGCGTAGAACCTGTGAAAGCAACTTTATTCACTTGATCGTGTTCTACCAAGTAGTTACCAATATCAGATCCAGAGCCTGGTAAAATGTTAACAACACCCGCTGGAACTCCTGCTTCGAAACAAATTTCTCCAAGAATAATAGCTGTAAGTGGCGTTAGCGACGCTGGTTTAATAACGACCGAGCAACCTGCTGCAATCGCCGGAGCAATTTTCCAAGCGGCCATCATAAGTGGGTAGTTCCACGGAATAATCTGCGCACATACACCTAATGGCTCTTTTTCTGTGTAGTTATGGAATTGACCAGGTACGTTGTTTACAGATCCACCGTGGCCAACAATTGCACCCGCGTAAAATTCAAAGTCTTCAATTGCTTGTGAAATCTGCCCTTTAGCAGCTGCAAGTGATTTACCTGTATTCAAAATTTCAAGTTCCACAAGCTCATTAAAGCGTGAGCCCATAATTGCTGCAATTTTGTTGAGTACACGTGCACGACGTCCTGAAGGAGTTATTTTCCACTTTCCATTATCAAATGAATCTCTGGCAGCTTGAACAGCTCTTTCAGCATCTTCTTGCGTTGCTTTTGCTACTTCTGCAAGAAGTTCACCCGTCGCAGGATTGTAAATTTTTGTGCGTTCGCCATTGCTACTTTCGACTTGTTCACCGTTAATGAAAAGTTTGTAAAAGTCACGTTTCATTGATTCTGGGTCTAATGTTCCTTCTTGAATTGTCGTCAATGGTTTTTCCTCCTATTGTCCTGTGAAAACAGGTTTACGTTTTTCCATAAATGCCGTGACACCTTCATGGTGATCGTTCGTTAATCCAGCTAATCGCTACCCTTGCGCTTCATGCTCAAGAAAATCCTCAAAAGATAATTCACGCGCTGCTTTCAATAAACGTTTAATCAAGCTTTTGTAGGCATAGTTGAAAGTAGAACTGCAAACTTAGTAACATCTTTGTTCAATGTGCTCTCCGGTATATGTTTGCTTGCATGACCCATTTCAACTACCTTAGGTGCTGCTATCTTTATTCCTAGAATCGCAAGTTCAGTTGCTTTAGCAAGTCCAACGAGCTGGGTTAGGTAATATAGATTACCAGAATCCGGAACGAGGCATGACGTCATGGCCAACTTCGGGAAATGTAAATTCTGTGCACTGGCTGAGATTAATAGGTCACAACAAAGGGCAAGCTCGAACCCTACACCAAAAACAAACCCTTTAACTACACCGACAATCGGCTTTTTAATAAGAGCTAAGCGGTCCCAATCAGCAAATTGATTCATCAGGTAAAGACTGATTGAATTGTCATTCGCCATTTTATCAATGTCAGCTCCAGCTGAAAATGCGCGTCCTTTTCCAATTAACACGATGACGCGGACTTTATCATTTCGGTCAAACTCTTCCCAAGCAATCACTAGCTCATTAACCATTTTTCGATTCAATGAATTTAACTGGCGCGGGCGATTTAATTCAACCACCACAATACTTCCCGTTAATGTGGATTCATTGAATTCAAAACTGTTCATTACGCACCTTCACCAATCATTAATGTGACTAGATCTCCCGCGAATCCCATAAAGTCTTTGCCAGATGCTTTCCCTTCTGGAGAGCGTAATCCTTGTTGTAATGCTTCAAAATCGTCATACATCATTTCACAAGTGAGGTAGTATTTATATTCTCCTCCCATTGGTAATCCCATTATTTTTGTAACTTTCATTTCACGTAGTCCAGAAATTTTTGCCGTTAGCGGTGAGTGCATTGAAATAATGTTCATCAAAAGCCTCTTTGTTTTCAGGGTGATTGTATAATGCGATTAGCTTAGCCATTTTTCTTCTCCTCATTTTACATTAATGTAGATACCGGTTTCATTGCCTCAAATACGTTTTTACAGCTTTTGCAGTACAATATACTTCTGCAGGCTGTCGGTCCAAAGATGTTTTCCATCGTTACGTATTCAGAACCACAATATGCGCAATTCACATGCCATGAACCATCTTCCTCGAAATAGAGGGGCGGAGGGGCAATTCCAAACTTCCGCAAATTCACATGTCCTTGTTCCGTTATGCGGTCTGAAGTCCACGGTGGATGAAAAACGAATTCAACTTCAACACTCTCCGCTCCCGGCAGTTCCTTTACAGCATTTACCGTATTTGTCTTAATGAATTCTAACGCTGGACATCCTAAAAAAGTCGGTAATAGAGTGATTCTAACATTTTCCCCTTCGATAGTGACTTCACTTACCATACCAAGATCAATAATACTCACTGAATCAATTTCCGGGTCTTTAACATTCATTAGTACTTCAAAAACTTGTTGGGTTGAAAGATTAATAGAAGCAGTCATACTATTCACCTCTTTCTATTTGGATCCAGTAAACTAAATTGGTGCTGAAATGCTGAGTTCGGTGTTCGCATGCTAAAAACTTCATATTCTTGATAAAACGTTTTTTTCTTCATTCATTTTACTGACTCCTTCCATTATTCAACGACTGCACTTAATGCATCACGCACCCATGCATTATTTTCATAAGAAGTACGGCGTAAATTCAGACGTTCCTTTGACCGAGGGCCTTCATTTCGAATGATTTTCTTGAATTCATTCCAGTCCGGTTGTTTATACGTCCATATTTTACTTTTTGCATCGTAGTGTATTGACTCATCCGGAATTATCAAACCGAGGGATAAAATTCGAGGGATATATTTATCGAAAAATTTTTGCCTAAACTCCTCATTAGTTTTCGTCCGAATTTTATATTTTATAGTCAAGTCTTGTTTAGATGAACCCGTTGTTTCTTTGCTCGCGGGTCCAAAGAACATTAACAGCGATTCCCACCAATAATTGAGTGAATCCTGAATTATAGCTTTCTGATAATCTGTACCTTCCGCAAGTGCCATAATAATCGATTCACCATGCTGTGCGTGAAACACTTCCTCTGCGCAAATACGCTGTAATGCTCTACCATAAGGTCCATAAGAAGCGCCAAGCATATTTGTTTGAGTAATGATTGCTGCTCCGTCAACAAGCCAACCGATAATTCCGGCATCTGCCCATGTAGTTGTTTTCATGTGAAATACATTATGGAATTTCAAATCTCCATTGAATAAATCCTGCATTAAATCTCCACGATTCTTGTCATATGGCTTGAGTAAGTCTTCTGTAACTCGGAGAAGCAACTGACCATGTCCCATTTCGTCCTGCACCTTTGCCATAATGCCTAATTTTCGTGATAGGGACGGAGCTTTTGGTACCCATTCTTTCTCAGGGAGAGCCCCCATAATTTCGCTCATTCCATGCATCGATATCAATTTAATCAATGTTTCACGATATTCTTCGGGCATCCAATCGTCCGCTTCGATTTTATCTCCTGCTTCAATTCTTCGCATGAAATGGGCATGTTTTTCTTCCAAACTATACATTTCCATCATCTCTAACCCCCTCCTGTAAGGTATGTGTTTTAGTCACTTTATATAACAAAACAGTAACGTATATATTCGTGCCCGTTATGTCTAATCACGTAAAGACCTGTTATGTCTAATCACATAAAGGCCCTTTATATCCGCATACATTTCCTACATTGAAATTCCACAAAATCACTGTCAACCGCTTCAATTTTTATCAATTCTATAATAAAGCTGAGTTCAAACGACACTCTGCCTTAGTGTAATACATATAGATTAATAGCCTTCAGTGCATAAGTCAACATTAATTCCTGAATGTTGTAAACATTCAGATACCACTTTAGTCAGAGTGGCTATGTATAAAATTAGTCAGGACACTAAAAAGAGCTGTCTTTAAGTCTTCTTTCGACTAAAGACAACTCTTTTTAGTGTGAATTTAAAATTTCGTGCATATAAGCCAAAAATGTAATCTAGTTGTTTTCTGCGTAGTGCAGATTGCCAAAGGATGAAATTACAGCTACCATTAACTAGACTTGAGGTGCTCCTGTTCATATAGACAATTTAACAGGTCACTCACAGCTACTTCGCCTGCATGAATCCATCTGTTTTTATTGATGATTTTCCCGTCTTTATCAATCGGTTCCTGAAATTGACTAAACCCAGTAGCATCTAGTAATGAACTTCCATCACTATCTAGACCGACATGGACGACATGTTTGATTACGTAAGGTGTTTCGAACTTGATAGAAGCATCGAATTGATCAAGTTCGCCTTGCGTAACAACAAATGGAATTCGGATATAGATGGTTTCACCGCCTTCGCTACATAAAATGTAGTCAAAACTGCCTTTATGGTAATCCCAGTTCCCGCCCAAATGGTAACCAAGCTCCCGTACACATTCGTTTACAAGCCCAAAAGAGGCACTTTGCCCTTCAAGCTCAGTTTGTAATTTCAACATATTTTTTCCTCCTTCTACTTCGTTCTTGTAACAGCATTCACATGATATGAAGGAAAAATACGTTAATGGCTACAATGTAAACATTTGGATGCCTTTCATTTCTTTCTTCTGTTTATTTCGATCTATGACCAAACAAGTACATAATACCCCAGTAAATAAATAGTGATTATAATCAGTGATTTCATTTAAAAAGCAATGTCTCTTCCCTTTTCTGAATGGGGAAAGACATTGCTCGCGTAGGAAAAATGAATACAATTTCTATGTTAAATGTTCTACATGCACTCTACTCTAATTATTTCTTATCGGTCCTGTGATACTCAGCTAGCTGAGTAACTCTAACACCTTTCGTATTTAGCTCATGATATATTCCTCTGCTATCCCGGAATGTAATATATTGATCCCGTTCACTTTGAATTAACTTTTCTGCTTCTTCTAGGGATTCCATATGGATAAACCTTCTAATGTAATGCTCTTCACAAAAAAAGTAAGTCACTTTGAATTCTTTCATGTAATCATCTCCTGTAACACCATCTGCTTAAACATATACTGGAACCCTTTCAATCATATTTGATATTCATTCTCCCACTTTCTATATCCACATATACCTATTCGAAAGGAAATAATAATCTTATACTTTCAAGATATCTTTTCGAAAGTCGTCCGTTAAAATATATGCCATTCGTTCAAACGAGCCCGTTTTTTCATTATTAGGCACTATTCTTCGAATTCCCGTACCAGTATGCAGCTCCTATGAACAAAGCTCCACCGATTATATTCCCTATTGACACGGGTACTAAGTTTGCTGCCAACCCTGCCACTGAAACGGTTTCAGGATGAGGTATCATCAACGAAATAGATAGCAAGGTCATGTTTGCTATACTATGTTCGAAACCTGAAGTGATAAAGGCGAATAAGCACCAAAAAATGACTATCAATTTTGCCGTTTCATCTTTTAATTTATACGCGCACCACACAGCTAAACAGACAAGTATATTACAAAGAATGCCGCGAACGAGTAACTCCATAAAAGGTAGACTCATTTTGTCACTCGCTGCCATATTAATAAAGTTAGCCGTACTATCTGTGGCCAAGCCTGAATAGAAGTATAATGCTGCAATGAGAATTGAGCCCGCGAAGTTGCCTACATAGCTAAATGTCCAAACTTGTATTGTTTCAGTCCAAGTCGTTTTTTTGGTCAAAGTGCCAATGGTCATTATCATGTTATTACTTGTAAACAGGTCGGCTCCCGCCATTAAAACCAAACTTAATGCGATTCCAAATGAAACTCCCATAATAATTTTCGTTCCTGGAAAATCTGCCGGCCCTAGTAACCCCCCGATTGTAAAAATCAAAATGATTCCAAATCCAACAAATACTCCAGCCAACATTGTCATAGTTAAATATCTACTTTTACTCGTATGTAATTGACTTACTTTTGAAACGGCTGTATCACCTAAAACAGCGATTGTTGATTTCATTTCTATTCCCTCCCGTATATCCTAACCCCAAACGATGGATATCTAACAATCTCTTAGGACTTAATTTTGTAACTCACATTGCCTGTCGTGAATAAACTGCTATCTAACTAGCCCCTTAATCGACTACGATTGTATTCACATCCCGCGATTTCCCACCTCTTGAATACTTAATATCTCCGCTACATCTGTGACAAGCTGTTGGAATTATTACTAGTAGGATTCCTTTATTAATAACAAAACGAATACAGTTCCCACTCTTATTGTATACCAGTGTCCTTCATTCGTATAATAAGGAAGAATGGATTAGGTCCATCTATTAAGGAGTATTTGCTACCCTGTGTTAGGATAACGTCAAATACATCTCTTTTGCAATCCCATTAAATTGTTGGCTGAAAAATTACGATTAGATTCGTGATAAATACCGATAAATATCACCTGCATGGGGTAGACTTTTATTGTATTTAAGAAATAATTATATAGACTGACTGAGGCAGGAGGAATGACCATGAATATTTTAATCGAATGGACTTACAGAACACCTAAAGGCGCGGAAACAATCTTTCGTTCTGAAGAAATGCCGGCAGCACAAGCGATGCAAATCGCAGAAGACCTTGAGCGAATTGGGCGAGCCAAAAGCGTAGCATTCATTGACCGGTTTGACAGCATGTGGACGGTTAAAGAGATGAAGGGCTATTTGAAGGGAATCGAAAATGAACCACATAACGTCAAGGTCTATTTCGACGGCGGCTTCGATCGGACAACGAGCAGTTCAGGTTTGGGCTGTGTCATTTATTATGAACAAAGCGGGAAATCATACAGGCTCCGCCGTAATGCTCCTTCGGCCGAACTCATGTCGAATAACGAAGCAGAATATGCTGCGCTCCACTTATGCCTGCAAGAGCTTGAACTGTTAAATGTCCATCATCTACCGGTTCGCTTCATTGGTGATTCACAAGTAGTCATCAACCAGCTGACTGGAGAATGGCCTGCACTGGAAAAGGTCCTGTCAAGCTGGGCTGACCGTATTGAGCAGAAGATGAAAGACCTCGGTATCCAGCCAGAGTATGAACTGGTGCAACGAAAATTGAATTCAGAAGCCGATCGACTTGCAACACAGGCGCTGAATGGAGTCTCTATTACAGCGACGAGTGAAGTTGCAACGTAGGTAGATCAGTTCTATTTCCGCAAATAGGCTTAATGAAAGGGTAAGATTAGCAAACGGTATGTATTAAATTTAATACGCTATTTACACGGATATAATAATTTGAAGTCAAAAAAAGTCTCTATTTCCATACTTTCTGGAAATAGAGAGTCTAGTTAATGTTCATGCTTGCCAATACAACGCTCGCATTCATAGAGTACTGATTCATGCTTCTCAACAATTTCATTTCCACATTCTGTACAATGCTTTTCAGTATTTTTTTTGATTCTCTCCATAATAGATCTCCTCCAATTTTTTATTGTTGTATTATTGTGTTGTGAAACAGTTATACTTCTTATAAACTACTATATAACAGAAGTTTATTTTTGTCTTGGTTTTCTGATAAAGCGCCATATTAGAGGATGAAGAGTGATATAGGACGACGAACAGAGATTATTTTCTGAATTGGAAGTTCACTTACCTTCTACATATGATTAACAAAAAATGAATAATACAAACAAAAGTTGAATAGTATCCCGAATACATTTACAACTAAATTTGACATGTCAAAATCCGCAAATAATTTTTGTCGATATGGGAACGCTATCACATGAAGGTTTCTAAAAAAAAGGAGGAAGTCGATTGTCCAAAGTCAATCCAAAACCAAACGATTCAGCCGACAATGAAGACAGGTTAAAGAAAACAATCAGTAACCTAGAAGCTGCAGAAGCCGCTATGGAATTCGCCGAAGGGAAAGAACTCGCTACAATCCAGGAAAAAAATGCACGACGCAAGGAAAGCATTGAAGATTTACAAAACGAAATAATCGAAGAAGATAAATCAAGAATTAACGGTTATCTATAACAGCACAGATGATTTGAGGGAATGATAATTAGTAAAAAACAAGTCCATTCAATTATTTCACTATTGAATGGACTTGTTTTTTAATAGTAAACCGACATCATTTCTGTAACCACTCAACCATCAATAACTTATTTGTAAAAATGCCTATGTCTCCAAACAAATCATAAAAGTAGAAACCATATTAATGAATAATACCTACTCCACCCACAAATATAATCCTTTCAGACTCAGTTATTTTTCAATTTCTTTCTTCAAACTTTTCCTTCGTATTCCGTAAACGATAGCCAACAAAAGAGGAAATATAATTCCAACGACCAACGATAGAGATTTCCCCGTCGTGTTATCCCACTCTTGTTTATAGACAATATCAGGATAAACCACGAGAGAAAGAACGGTGGCAATTAAACCGAGTGGCATTACTAAAGGTCGATAATCTTTTAAATTTAAGATTTGTGCAATTGCTAAAACAGTAGCGTAAAAATAAAGGATTGCCTTAAAATAGAGTGAGGTTATCCATAGTAAAGCCATTAACACTTCAAGTCGCTCTATGAAATTTCCGATATTTATTCTTTTGGCCAATTCATAGCTTGGATAAATTTCATCCGCCACTTTTTCTGCTCCTAATACCGAAATACTCAAAAATGTAATGACAATGATGATAAGTCCGCCAATTAAATTTCCAATGAGAAAGGATTTTTTTGCTTGTTTCACCTTACTTACAAATGCAGGGAAAATCATTAATAAAACAATCGCATTTCCTGAGGATAACAAGACAATCAGAAAGGAGGATTCAATCATCGTTTTAGCTTCTGTCTCAAATACAGGCTTTATATTGTCAAGCTGGATGTCGGGTACAATTAAAACCGTAAAGATGATAAAGGCGATAAAGAAAATGGCACCAAAGATTTCCGCAGAACGGGCGATGGTCTCTATCCCAAGATATACGCCCATTATCAAAATGCCAACCATCAGAATATTAAGGGCAGACATCGGCGTTTTCGGCATAATATGGATGTTCAAAAAATTCCCTGATTGAGATAAAAGAGTTGAAGTATAAATAAGTGACATGATTACAATTAAAACTGAAACGGCTTTACCGATCCATTTCCCATATACCTTTTCATTGATTTGAACATAAGTGAGGTGAGGAAACCAAAGTGCTATAGTGGTGAAAAACCATATAACCAATAACCCGATACCCGTACCAATTATAGCCGTAATCCAAGCATCTTGGTTCGTTTTGCCAGCTAAAACAGACGGAACTTCTACCATGCTCGTACCGATTGAAAAAAAGATGACTAGCACTAAAAACTGTTTAGAATTAATTTTTTCATTTTGCATCATATCATATCTTCACCTCACAGACCTCTCTAATTCGCCTGACGAAAGAGTGTATCATTTAACGGTTTAAGAATGAAAGTTACTAAGTCCAGTGGATTTGGAATGGGTTTTCCTAATGCTTGGAAAACCCCTAAACTTGCACCAATAAAAAGGAAGAGTAAAAAGACAACTAATTCTTTTTTATATTTCTTTTGTATAAGAGAAGGAACTTCAATACGTAAGATAACAGCAACTATCAACAGGATTCCAACAATTTTCATCATACTTCGTTAATCCTTTACATGATTTAAGAATGAATTTCTTGTCGTACCCGTACGGCGTAACTTCAAATCAACGTCGACGTTCACGACCATGTCCGTAAATTTTTCATCCCACTGATTTTTAATCTTTTTCCATGTTTTTGGATTTGATCGATGAATGGCTGTCCCAAATCCAAAAATATCTACTTTATATTGTTTTTGAGCCGTTTCAATTGTCTGATTAATGATTTCCTTCAATTGTCCTTCATAACTTTTTTCTAACGCAGCGATTGCTTTTGTTTCTGTCAGATTGATTTGACACTCTACAGCACCTACATTTCCCTCTACCTGAATCGTAATTTTCACTTGAGGCTCTCCTTTTTTCACAGTACCTTTCATTTCAGATTTAAACCGCATAACCTCTATAGAAGCTTTCCCTCCTTGAGGGCAAGAAACAGATGTTACTGTTGATTTAACCGAGTTGGTAATATCGTTGTACCCCTTACTCTCGCGTTCAGTTAACCATCCCACTAGTTTATCATTTTTAAAGACCGCTAAATGATCATATTGAATTCGGGCAGCAGGCGTAATCGATTCTACGTTCTGTTTAGTTGAACCTATTTCTTGGTCTCCAAACACCTGGATTCCCGTTATAACTGCATGCTTTCCATCACTGATTAGATCGCCTAAAAATTCATCTAATGTAACCCCTTTCGTCGCAGCCCAGTTTTCCTCAGACGTTTTAAGCGCATTATACATTCTATTTGCAGGTATGTTTTCCATGGTTGTAGTGACATTTAGTATTTCTGCAGCAGTCATATCCTTCGCAACAACAATATAGAAGTCTGACCGCAATTCCCAATCCCTTGATAGTATGTCCAAGGATTCACCTACACCTTCTTTCGCTAATTCTTCACCAACCACAAGCATCCGAAGGTGTCCGGGATATATTTTTCGGGGCAAGTCAATTGTCATTTTCCGCAAAGCTTCGTATACTGTTTCACCGTCTGCTTGGAACAAGGTTACCGTTGAACGACCAGAACTTTGTTTCATGGCTACTTCCGACGGTACAACGACTTGAGCCGTAACTCGGAATTCATCATCCACTTTATCTATTCCGAGAGCTAATGTAATCGCAATCTCATTTAATTCACTCCTGTCCCAACACCCCGTAAGGAAAAGACTGAGAATCAGGAGAACGAATATATGTATTTTCATCGTTTTGATCCCCTTTACGCCTCATTTTTTGGCGGCTTTGGTTTTGCAGAGTTTGAATCTTGTTGTCTAACTATATTTTTTTGATTGATTAGACGAGGTCGGGTAATCATTTTCCAACTAGGAAATCGAACAAAAGTGTCCTTTTGATCGGAAGTATTAAATGGAGCCAATGGAGACATATAGGGGATACCAAAAGAACGTAAACTACATAAATGCAGTACGAGGGCAATTAAACCCACCATTATCCCAAATAAACCGAACGAAGCAGCTAATCCCATAAAAGCAAAACGCAGTAATCGTACAGCAATCGCTATATCATAAGTGGGAGAAACAAAGCTGGCGATAGCAGTTATTGAAACAATGATTACCATTGCAGCAGAAATTACGCCAGCTTCTACAGCTGCCGTTCCTATGACAAATGCACCTACAATAGACATGGCAGATCCAATTGATCGAGGCATCCTTACGCCCGCTTCACGTAAAATTTCAAAGGTCAATTCCATCAGCAATGCTTCAAAAAATGCGGGAAATGGAACTCCTTCTCGTTGGGCCGCTAAACTAATTAGCAGTGCAGGCGGTAGCATGGCCTGATGAAAAGTTGTGATTGCTATAAACAACGCCGGTGCCAGCATAGAAATGCCAAAAGCAACAAAACGAAGGAGTCGAATAAAACTCGCAATATCCGCACGTTGATAATAATCCTCAGTAGCCTGGAAAAATTGTATGAACAATGCTGGAACAATCAGTACAAAAGGCGTTCCATCTACCAAGATGGCTATTCTTCCTTCTAATAATGCAGCTGCTACTGCATCTGGACGTTCCGTATTGTAAATAGTGGGAAAAGGTGAAAACGGCGCATCCTCAATTAATTCTTCGATATTACCACTGTCAAGAATTCCGTCAATATCTATTTTATCCAAACGCGAATGGACTTCCTTCACTATTTTTTCATCTGCAACACCGTTTATGTACATTATTGCTATATTCGTTTTCGTCCGTGTTCCAATCACCTTGGACTCCATCCAAAGGTTCGGATCTTTAAGTTTCCGACGAACCAAGGCCGTGTTTACACGCAAATTTTCGGAAAATCCTTCGCGAGGTCCTCTTACTACAGTTTGTGCCACTGGTTCTGTTACTCCACGCTCAATCCAGAACTTATTCGAAATGACCAACCCTTGTGCATGGCCATCGATTAGTATGATTGTGTCCCCCGACAAAAGACCGCCATAAAGCACTTCAAAAGTTGTAAAATCTTTAATTTCTCCTACTGTCACTAAAAAATCTTTTAGAATGCTAATCATACTTTGTCCGGTTGCCAACTTTTCCTTTAATTCAATCTCTTTACTATCCAACATAAGCTTTTCTAAAATAAATTCTTGTAACGAAGTTGTATTAGTTAACCCATCTGTGTATATAATGCCCGCGTTTATGCTTCCTTCTTTCCCAATTCGAATTTCCCGAAAGACAATATCCGTACTCTTACCAAGCATATCTTTTATGATTTGTAAATTTTCTTGAAGACTAGCTTTCAAACCATCTGTTTGAGTTGAATCCACCGTTTTATTTGGTGAGGGCTCCGCAGTATTTGATTTATTTGTTTTTTTCTTTTTAAAAAACCGCATACGCTCTCTCCCTCGTTTACTAGTCATGAATACAACTAAATCTATTTACTGTAAGTCACAATATTCGCCGAGACATGCCCCTTTTATAGTATTCAGCATGGGCTATTTCACTATTTTCCATACGTTTGTTATGCCTTGATGCCAATAGCCGGTCCTGTTTCCAAAAAAATACACCACTTTCAGAATGGAGATCTGAAAGTGGTGTATTTTTATTTCTGATTAATTAACTACAAAATATCTAGCATCTGGATGAGCGAATACCATTGCTGAAACCGAAGCTTCCGGTTCCATCATGAATTCTTCTGTTAGTTCTACGCCAATATCCTCGGGTTTTATCAAACCAAATAGCTTAGCTTGATCATCTAGATTTGGACAAGCCGGATAACCGAAGGAGAAACGTTGCCCTTGGTATTTGGCAGCGAAACGATCTCGCATTGTAAAGTCCGTTGCATCTGAAAAACCCCACTGATCTCGAATTTCTTGGTGAATCCGTTCAGCATACCCTTCTGCTAGTTCAAGGGCAGTCGCCTGGAATGCATGGCTTTCTAAGAACTTTCCTTGTTCTTTTAGTCTAGTCGCTTCCGCACGCACGCCATGACCTGCCGTAACTTGCATGAACGCAACATAGTCCATCTCCCCACTATCCACTGTTCTTAAGTAATCTGCTAGACATAGGAAAGGTTCTGCAGATTGGCGTGGGAATGTGAAGCGTTCGATCTCTGTTTTAGCGTCTGCAGGATCATAAATAATTACATCATCTCCATCTGATTGCGCAGGGAAAAATTGATACATGCCCCGAGGTTTTAATAGATCCGATCGTAAGTAGCCAGTTACTAGTTCATGGAGCCCACTTGCACGCTCATCTCCTCGTTCGATTAATTTATCATTATATCCTTTTAGACCCAAATGATGGCCAATCAATGTGCGCATATTTACATAAGGATGAAGGTGAGCAACTGAATAATCTTTCATCACATGACGACGAAGATCTTTCGGTATGTAAACTTGTACATCTTCTCGAACCGTTTTCACAGGCCTCTCCAAAACAGCAACCGCCTGTTTAGATGCACGAGTTGCCTCGGATATAATACGCTTCTCTGCTGAAATAACAAGTTCCTCTAACAAAAGCTCTTTATCTTCCTCATTTTGTAATCGATTCGCTAGGTCAAGTCCTTGCATCGCATCTTTTGCATATAACACGGGCCCATCATATTCAGCTGAAATCTTCGTTTCCGTGAAACGACGAGACAGCGCTGCTCCACCTACTAGTATCGGTACATCGATACCCGCTTCTTTGAAATCTTGCGCTGTAATAACCATTTGATGTGCGGATTTAACGAGTAAGCCAGACAAACCTATCATATCTGGCTTTTCTTTACGAATGACATCAATCAGTGTAGCGGGTGTCACCTTAATACCGACATCGATCACTTTGTAGCCGTTGTTACTCAGTATGATCTCAACCAAGTTTTTCCCAATATCATGAACGTCGCCTTTGACAGTGGCAAGTACGATTTTCCCCTTACCAGAATCATCTTCTTTTTTCTCCATGAAACCTTCTAAGTAGCCTACTGAAGCTTTCATAACGCCTGCACTTTGAAGTACTTCAGCAACAATGAGCTTATTTTCATTGAACAACCGACCTACCTCGGCCATCCCTTTCATCAGTGGTCCGTTGATAATATCAAGCGGGGTATCATACATTTGAAGGGCTGCTTCCAAGTCAGGGATAAGCCCTTCTTTTGTTCCTTCAATAATATAATAAGCCAGACGATCAGGAACCGTTTTAGGAATATCATCTTCTGTTTTTTCTTTTTTCTTACCACGGTAAAAATCTGTGAAATCAGCGAGTGTTTGATCCGTTGTTGTGAATAAAAGCTCGTTCGCCATAGCAATTTCCTGATCAGGAATAGAAGCAAATCGTTCTAGTTTCTCAGTATTCACAATCGCATAATCAAGACCTGCTTGTGTACAGTGGTATAAATAAACGGCATTCAATACTTCACGTCCAACCGGCGGAAGTCCAAACGATACATTACTTACACCTAGTGTCGTTAAACATCTGGGCATTTTTTCTTTTATCAAACGAATACCTTCTATTGACTCTACTGCAGCACCAATATATTGTTGATCCCCTGTTCCTACTGGGAATACGAGCGGATCGAAAATAATATCTTCCGGCGCTAACCCCCACTTATTCACAAGTAAATCATATGAACGCTCTGCGATTGCAAGCTTTCGTTCGCGTGTAACGCCCATTCCAATTTCATCGATCGTCCCTACTACTACAGCTGCACCATACTTTTTCACAAGAGGCATCACGGCATCAAATCGTTCTTCTCCGTCTTCTAGGTTGATGGAATTAATAATTGTTTTACCTTGTGAATACTTTAACGCTTCTTCAATAACCTTTTCGTCAGTTGAGTCAATAACGAGAGGGACCTTCACTTTTTTCACAACTTCCTTCATGAATTGTGCCATGTCCTCCAACTCATCGCGATCCGGGTTCGCAAGACAAATGTCAATGACATGTGCCCCACTTTTTACTTGAGCGCGTGCAATTTCAGATGCTTCTTCAAACTTTCCTTCTATAATAAGTCGTTTAAATTTCCGGGAACCAATGACATTTGTACGTTCTCCGATTAATAAAGGACGCATCGATTCATCATATTGTAGCGGCTCAATTCCAGATATAACATGACCATGACTTTCATCCGCCGGTTTACGTGGAGCCAAATCTTTTACCGCTTCTCGCAAAGCTTTAATATGAGCAGGAGTCGTTCCACAACATCCGCCTACCAAGTTTAACCAACCTTTTTCTGCAAAGCCTCTTAGCTTTTGAGAAAGTGATTCTGGTGACTCATGGTAATGTCCTTCTTCATCGGGTAATCCTGCATTGGGATAACAACTGACATAGCCGTCAGATATTTCTGATAGTGAACGGATATGATCTCGCATGAATTCAGGACCCGTTGCACAGTTTAAACCTACAGAAAGTGGTTTCACATGCTCAATGGAAATATAGAAAGCCTCTATACTTTGTCCAGCTAGCGTCGTACCCATTGGTTCAATTGTTCCTGAAATCATTATGGGAAGTTCTTTTCCAGTTACTTCAAATGCATCTTTAATACCAAGTGTAGCAGCCTTTACATTCAGCATATCTTGACTTGTTTCTAATAGTATTAAGTCACTTCCACCGTCAATCAATGCCTTCGCTTGGACAAAAAAGTCATGTTTCAGCTCATCAAATGTAATACCACCTGTTACAGAAAGTGTTTTTGTCGTCGGCCCAATTGCTCCTGCTACAAATCGAGGCCATTCACTTGTCGAGAATTCAGCAGTACATTTTTTTGCAAATTGAGCTGCACGAAAGTTAATCTCATGCGCTTGGTCTCCCAGATTATAATCATTCAATACAACTGGCGTTCCACCAAACGTATTCGTAGAAATAATATCAGCACCTGCCTCTAAATATCCACGATGTATGTTTTCAATAACTTCTGGGTTTACGATATTTAAATATTCATTACATCCATCATATTCTTCTCCGCCGAATTCTTCCGGAGAAAGGTCCGCATTTTGAATCATCGTTCCCATTGCACCATCAATAATTAATATCCTTTTTTGAAGTTCTTTCTCAAGTAAACTCTTAGACATAACTGTGATCTCTCTCTTTCTGTGCATCTATTTCTTTAATATAATGAATCAATTCAAGTGACGTATCATATCTGAGGAAAGGCGTGATAATGTAAATTCCATTAAATAATTCTGCCGCTGTAGCTATGAGTTCCTTCGCTATTTGAATACCTTCTGCAGTCGCTCTGTTTTTGTCATCTCCACACGCACGCATTCTTTCAAGTGCATCTTCTGAGAGCTTAATTCCAGGTACCTCGTTATGCAGAAATTCCGAACTTCTGATGCTTGTGAGTGGCATAATACCGATGAAAATGGGTGTAGGTAAATGCTTTGTCTGCTCGTGAATTTCTATGATTTTTTCTTTTGTAAATACAGGTTGTGAGATAAAATAATCTGCACCTGATTCAATCTTCTTCTCTAAGCGTTTTACTGCACGATCCAGTACACGGACATTCGGATTAAACGCTGCAGCAACAGAGAAATTCGCTTTCTTGCGGAGAGGTTTACCTGAGAATGAAATGCCCTCATTCAACTGTTTAATTAGTTGAATGAATTCCATACTAGACACATCATATACACTTGAAGCTCCTGGGAAATCGCCTATTTTCGTAGGATCACCGGTTATCGCCAATACTTCATGCAATCCAAGTGCATCCAGTCCCATTAAGTGAGATTGGAGCCCGATTAGATTGCGGTCCCGACATGTAATATGAACAAGCGGGCTAATCTGGTGCTCCAGTTTCAACATCGATCCCATCGCCAAATTGCTAATGCGTGGGGAGGCTAATGAATTATCTGCCATTGTGAGAGAGTCTATGCCTGCTGCATTTAACGCCTTAGCACCTTCAATGAATCCAGTAATGTCTAAATGACGTGGTGTATCCAACTCTACAATTATTGTTCTTTCTGTCTTTACTTTCACATGAAGCGGCTTTGTTTTTTGCGGTTCTGCCTCTCGAATTACAATCGGCTTTCTAGGAGTCACTATTTTTTCCGAGATTGGCGCTAGATTTCCAATGTATTTTTTCGCAGCCTCAATGTGCTTTGTCGTCGTTCCACAGCATCCACCAATTAAGCGCACGCCCTCTTCCCGGAGACGCAATGCAGCTCTCCCAAAATAATCAGCTTCTGATTCGTAGACAATCCGTCCATCCTCAACATCCATTAAACTAGCGTTTGGAGAAGCGGAAAGAAATGCTTTTTCAGGAAGTGTTACTTGTTCGAAAGCTTGAATCGTATGATGTGGTCCCAGTCGGCAATTGACTCCTACTATGTCCGCACCCAGTGCTTCAAGCTGATGAAACGCTTCGTTAAGTAGCATTCCATTTTGCAAAATGCCTGGATCATGCATTGATACTTGGGCAATAATTGGCGTATTTGTTAGTTTGCGTAAATGCTTTACAGTAGCAACAAGTTCTTCAAAATCATAATAGGTTTCTAGGAGTAACCCGTCCGGATCCCCTGCCAATAAGTAATTGGCTTGCTGATCAATCATTTTTATTATTTCTTCAACCGTCGCATCACTTTTACGAATCCCACGGATACCGCCTATCGTACCAAGTACAAACTGTCCACCTGGTGCAGCAGCTCTTTTTGCAATTTGAATTGCTGCTTCATTAATTTCTTTTACTTGATTTTCTAAACCATAACGCTCCAGCTTAAGCAGATTGGCTCCGTATGTGTTGGTCTGAATAATATCTGACCCAGCCGTAATATAATCTAAGTGAATTTTCTCCACAATCTCCGGTTTCTGTAGATTAAGCTCTTCGTTACAGTACTCAATCCCATATGAATAGAGCAGCGTCCCCATAGCCCCATCCGCAATCAATATCTTTGTCTGCAGTTCTTCCAGTAAGCCCATTCCACCCAATCCCCCTTTAATACAAAAAAAGCCTTCCATGAAAAGAAGACTTAACGATTTAAAATTCGTTCTTCTTCATCTCTCAGGACATTTCTCTCCTGCTGGAATTAGCACCTGACCATATTATGGCTGGTTGCTGAAGCGTCATTGGGCCAGTCCCTCGACTTCTCTCGATAAGAATTCAATATTCAGTTTCACTAACTATGATTATCCTATCGTTATAACTCGTATCAGTCAAGGACTTTTTCGTAAAATGCGAATATTCTTTTCCTTATCATTTTTATTTTTCTGACTTCAAAAAAATAAAAGCTGCTAACACAATAATATAATCATGTTAGCAGCTTTCACTCGTATTATATTATTATGAAGAGTGTTTTGTTAACCATTCTTCAATCAACGGAAATGTATTGTTAATGGCTCTTCGACCAGCAACAACTGAAACGTGACCTGTATCGGTCAGATGGAAAGTCTTATCTCTACTTGAGATTTTAGCGTTTAGTGGTTCTACTTGGTTAGGAGAAGCGATGACATCATGCTTTCCGGCAATATTTAATACATTTGCCGTAATCTTGCTTAACTCCACTTTCTGTCCTCTAATATAGAGTTCATCATTAATTAATTTATTCTCTTGATAAAACTCACCAATCCATTGCCTATAGGCTTCACCTGGAAATGGAATTCCGTCATTCAACCATTTCTGCATCAACTTCCAATTGTTAACGAATTCCTCATTATCCGCGCGATCCGCCAGACTGATATAAGGACCATAAAAATTGGCTATCGGATTTAACAGCTTGTTACCAAAATCAATCATATCATGAGGAATCAAACCAAGTGTGTCAACTAGTTTATTCAAGTTAAAATGACGTTTGTCTAACCAACTCGTATATAAACCTGCATCCGAAAAATCAAAAGGGCTCGTCATGAAGATTAAATTACGAATTGGCAGTGTAGGATGGAGTGCCGTAAAAATAGAAGTCATCGTCCCACCCATACAATAACCGAGCAAACTGATTTCCTTGGCATCCGACGTTTTCAATACTTTCTTAACAGCGCGCGGAATATAATCTAAGATATAATCATCTAATTTCATATATCGATCTTCATAACCCGCAGTACCCCAATCCAGTAAATAAACGTCGTGGCCTTTGTTTGTAAGATGTTCGATTAGACTATTGCCAGGTGTTAAATCCAATATATAAGGTTTATTGATCAATGCATAAACCATTAAAATAGGGACGCTATTTGTTTTCTTGACTGTTGATTGATAGCGATATAGTTTCGCTTTATTCTTTGTCCAGATAACTTCTTTAGGTGTTTGACCGACTTTTGGTTCCGGCTCATTTGTCAGTACCGACGTCATCCGTTGAATTCGTTCAAAACCTACCTTCATATCATCAGGCATTGTATCCATCCATTTGTCAGCATCTTTCATACTAGAATAACCCATTTTTTTCCTCCTATCAAAATTCAATCATTTATAAGGGCTTCCTTGCAGAAGACCCTTTCCATAAGTAAAAAATGGTAGGTTATTACATGTATAATCCGCCATTCACATTGATTGTTTGCCCCGTAATATACTTAGCTTGTGTAAGGAACAATACAGCTTCTGCAATTTCTTCTGTTTGGCCCAAACGTTGCATTGGAATTTTTGCAATAATACCCTCTTTTACATTTTCAGGCATTTCTCCAACCATTTCCGTTTCGATAAATCCAGGACAAACAGCATTGACAGTAATTCCACTTCTAGCTGTTTCCAATGCCAGTGATTTCGTTAAACCAATCAATCCCGCTTTTGATGCCGCATAGTTTGATTGACCGAATCCGCCAGCCTGTCCGATGATTGAGCTTATGTTAATGATTCGTCCAGACTTTTGCTCCAGCATATGATTAATAACTTCCGATGTTGTATAGAAAACACTGTTTAGATTGACATCGATTACTTCATTCCATTCCTCATTAGAAAGCTTACGGAATGTACGGTCTCTTGTAATACCTGCATTATTCACGAGAATATCAATCTTCCCAAAACGATTGATAACTTCAGCCATGAAATTCTTTACATCGTCCGCTTTAGAAACGTCAGACTGAATTGCACAAGAAATTCCACCTTGTTCTTCAATTTCCTTCACAACTGCTTCTGCACTATCAATTCTAGATTGGTAATTAATCGCAACAGATGCGCCATTTTCAGCTAATACTTTAGCGATTGTAGCACCAATTCCGCGTGAACCCCCAGTTACAACTACCACTTTCCCCGCAAGTGGTTTGCCAATCGTACTTTTTTCAGTTACTTCTTTTATTTGTATAGTCATATCCCCACACACTTCCCATCACTCTATTTTTTACCCCTTAAATTGAACAAATCTACTATTACTTTTTCAACTCTTTCGGTGCGACCACCGTTTTTTCTTTCTCTATACCTTCAAGCACCTCAAGAACTTTATCCAGTTTTCTCTCCAAGTTTAGGACAGACCTTCTTAACTGACTAATTTCTTTTGTCGCATCTAGTTTACCTAATTCTTCTTCGAATTTATCTTCAAGATTGTCAACTTTGCCTTCTAAATTAATGACGAGAGATGCAACATCCGCAAGTTCTGCTCGCGTAGGCATATTCATTTGTTTCAAATAAGACTCAGTCGCCTCATTTGAATACTCCTGAAATTGCAGGTAGTAGTTTAGGGTCTCTCCCATTCCTTCGGAGAAAGATTCCTTCTTCAACGATTCTTGGATTGCTTCGTTCCAGTTCGCCTCGGTTTGTTCGTAAATGTTTTTCCACATTTTAAACGGATCTAGTGGCAATGTTTGTGACAATAAACTTCATCTCCTTTTAAGTAATAAGCTCAGCAAGTACCAACTGACCCCCTGTACATAATTATACGGATAGATAAATTTTAAATGAATAATCAGAAAGGGCTATTTATTCTCACTTCTACTTGTTTATTCAACACCATTCGACATATAACGCAATACTGTAGGGGTTTTTTCACGTTTTTGTAAATTGCTAGTTAAGAGTCGTTTCACTTCTTGACGACTTTACCAATGTATGAATGCTGGTTCATACATATGCTTAAGACAATAATTTAGTTGAGTTTTTTTACTTCTATACAATAAACCAGAAATAACCAGTGAATATCTTAATCACACACTGGGCACTACGTGTATAGGCTTTTTTGGATCACTTTGGATTTAACGACTTCTAAATCATTTTCGAGCACTTCCGCTCTATATAGAAGCTAATCTATTTATTTCTTTCAGAGCAACTATATTTTCACTAGAATATTGTAGGAATGCGACAGACGATTAATTACAACAGATTTACCCCTCGGTTAAAGTGTCGTGATTAATTCGCCGAAAGCGGGCCGGAAATAGTACAGTGGAAATTGCATTCTTCAATCCCTACTCACCAACGTTTTATATTAGTAAATGGTTAATTCAACTTACGTAATAACATTCTTTACGTACTCTATTTTATACTTTCTCAATATTCATGTTTGACAAAATAAACATATAGGTGTAAATTACATCTATAGACATTTATTGTGTTTGGAGGTGATAAACGGTGGATTCAAATCAGGGGACATCCAAGAATGACAAAACTACCAATTTAGGAACTCCAAAAAACTTCCTAATTCCAATCATGCTATTACATCTACGTGATTGGAATTCTCATGGCTATGAATTGATGCAAAAGATTACGCAATTCGGGTTCGATTCAGTTGATCAAGGGAACCTTTATCGGATTCTACGACAACTTGAAAAAGATGAAATGGTCACATCAGTTTGGGATACAACATCCGGTGGACCAGCAAAACGTATTTATTCGATTACAGCAGCCGGTGAGCAATATTTAGAGGTTTGGGCAGGTTCGCTTGGGCATTACCAAAAAATGCTAAATCAGTTTTTCACTTTATACAATCCATTTTTCACTCCTTTCATGTCGCCTTCGAAAGACACAGATAAGGAGAATTAAAAGAGGGTCCAATGCACATTCGTTGCATGCAACCATATAGGGTTCTATGTTTCACGTTTATACTAAAAAGGGGGAATTATTTATGACGAAGAAATTAACAGAAGCTCAAAATTCACTTGTTGCGGTAGATTCACTTAACGAGGTACAATCACCAAATGCTATCGATTCTATCTGGAATGGCTGGTTGAATAGTTTTAAAACACTTCAAGGATTCCAAACTGAAATTGATGAAAAGTCATTACAGGCAATCGATAGTCAAAAAGAAGTGTTAAATTCTACACGCGGAACACTGAGCAAGCTAGAAGAAGAGGCTAATAAAATAACTGCAGAAGTAAAAGAAAGTTTGCAAAATACTTTAAAAACGATTGAGATAAATCAAGTCGGGTCACCTGTTTCCACTTGGATAAACCAAATTGAGGAGATGAACAATTCGGTTCAAGCTCTTTCTTGGAACCCTAGCAAGATCATGTTGGAGTTTGTTTCGAAATCTCAAGACCAGTTGGAATCTAATGTGAAAGAAGCATTGAAGCAGCAACAACAAGTGCGTTCTGAAGCATTGAAAACAGTTGAGAAATTAACTGAGCAAATAAAAGAATCGCAAAAAGGACTTCTACCATCAATTTAATATCCAAACAATTGAACTACTTGCAACTGAAATTCAGGTTTACTAGGAGGAGTTAGGTAATGCCAACCTATGATGAATTAAAAATCGGTGATAAGGCAAACTTTTCCAAAACCATTTCTGAATCTGATATTTACCAATTTGCCGGAATTACAGGAGACTTCAATCCATTGCATATTGACGATGAATATGCGAAAAAGACAGTCTTCAAAGAACGCATCGCACACGGCATTTTAACGGCTGGATTTATTTCATCTGTGCTAGCGATGAAATTACCGGGTCCAGACACCATTTACTTATCACAAAATCTTCAATTCAAAGCTCTCGTTAAAATTGGTGATACTGTCAATGCGGAAGTTGAAGTGTTAGAAAAGAGAGATGCAAAAAATATTATCAGACTTCGTACACTCGTAAAAAACCAACATGATGAAATTGTCATTGATGGTGAAGCTATCGTTATGAAGTGATATATTATTTTGTCGAACAAAAGGACGCCATTCAAGGAACATGGCGTCCTGGCAGTTCAATCTCCCTCACTTTTTCGACTTGAAGCTATTGGTTCGAAGCAATACTAAGAGATAGTAGAACGTAAAACATACTGGCCTAAGTATGTTTTACGTTCTATTTTTATTAGGTAAGCGCGTTTTGCTACATGTGTTTGGAAGATTGTTTAGTGTCCACTAGTTAACTATATTTTGATTACCCTGAAAGTTTTCAGGTTTTTCCCCATGACCTTCAAGTATTATTCGCCTTACTCACTTTAAGCTTCTTCCCTTTGATAGTTAACTCTTCCATTGCCAACAAGACAATTGAGCCTTTTCCATTATGAATATCGACATACGTCAAACTATCCTGAATGCTGATAATACCAATATCATCCGCTGTTACTCCAGGTATTTTCGCAATCGTTCCTACGAAATCCACAGCTCGAAGTTTCTTCTTTTTTCCACCGCTAAAATGAAGTTTCGTGATGCTTTTGTTTTTTGGTACCGTTTTTTGATTTGCGTGATTCGACGATAAAGCATTTTTTCTTGGTGCTACTTCACGTTGTTTCGGAACTATCATTCGTGGTATCTCAAAGCCAATGTATTGTTCAATTACTGTTAGGAGTTTACCTTCATTAGGAGTTGCAAAGGTAATCGCTTTACCTTTCTTACCCGCACGACCGGTTCTGCCTGTTCGGTGAACATAGCTCTCTTTTTCCAAAGGGACATCGTAGTTGATCACAAGTGTTATATTATCTACATCGATTCCCCTTGCAGCTACGTCGGTCGCCACAAGATAACGGAAATTCCCCATTTTGAAGCCTTCCATCACCGAAAACCGATTTTCTTGTACGACTCCACCATGTATTTTTTCACAAGAATAGTTGGATTTCTCTAGTTCTGCAAACACCGCATCGACATGTTTTTTAGTTTTGCAAAAGATTATACAGCTAGCAGGATTTTCAACAAGTGTAACGTTTTTTAGCAATGTTATTTTCCCCGCTTCTTTCACTTCTATAACATGATGTTCAATCGTGCTAGTTGTAGTTCCTGCAGAAGCAATTTGAATGGTTTTAGGATTTTCCATATATTTATGGCAAAGATTTTCAACACCCTTAGGCAATGTAGCGGAAAACACCATCGTTACTCTATTTGAAGGGAGCCTATTCAATATTGTTTCTACCAATTTGATAAAACCCATGGAAAGCATCTCATCGGCTTCGTCTATAATGAGATAGTTTATATCATTTAAGATTAATGTTTCTCTATTAATATGATCCAACACACGCCCAGGTGTACCGACGACGATATGTGTTTTTTGTTCTAGCTCTTCAGCCTGTATTGTAAATGATTCTTTGCCGTAAACTGCCAAAGATTTAATTCTTTTAAATCGTCCGATATCTGCTAAATCCTCGCGAACTTGAACAGCAAGTTCGCGAGTAGGTGTCAGAACTAATGCCTGCGGGTTTTCTCCTTCCCATTCAATCATTTCACAAAGTGGAATTCCAAAAGAAGCTGTCTTGCCACTACCCGTTTGAGACTTCACAACGAGATCCTGACTTTTCAATGCTTTTGGTATCACTTCGCTTTGAACCTCTGTCGGGGTTTGATATTTCAACAAAGTCAGTGCTCTTTTTATTTCATCACTTAAGTTATAATCTTCAAAACTAAATTCACTCATGTTATTTACCTCTTTTTTTATGATTTGACTTTACCTAAGCTTTAGTTTGTCCTACTAGTAAAGCATGATTGCCCTCAACCCAATTTTGAAAAAGACGGATTCCCTCTGAACAGTTCACAAAATGATGTAGCTAAAATTAAGTTTTCTATATAAAGGATTCGAATTCCCCTTCAATGGGTATTTTAAAAGGTGGGGTTTGTTTGACAGGAGGGAAATATAAATATGTTTGGATTCGCAGATTTACTGTCCTTAGTCATATCAGGATTTATCATCATGCCAGTTGTCATATTTGTAAGGGAAACCGGTTACTTTATCGTCAGCGTCATTTTTGGGGTTAAAAATCCAAGACTAACGATTGGATCTGGCCCTCGGCTTTTCATAATAGGAAGTTTCGACGTGCGAAAGTATTATCATGTGTACAGTTGGTTTTCCTACGACACGTTGAAAAGAAAAAGCAACTTAGCATATATATGTATATACGCAGGTCCGATTCTCGTCAACCTTGTACTTGCCCTCACTATCAATGCCCTTCTAGCCAACGGAATGCTTCTGGAATACAAAACTTTTTGGGATCGGTTTGTTTTCTATGCCTTCTATTATTTACTTTTTGACATTATTCCTATGATAACCGTTAACGGTAAGCCAAACAACGGGATGATTATTTATGAGATGCTACGGCATGGTAAACGTACCGACTACAATAATGAGCCTTTTATTCCGGCGACAAGTGATGTAGAAGAGCAATATCAGAAAGAAATGGAAGAAATACAGGAATTAGAAGATAAGAAGAAAAAGGCTGAACTAAGTAATATAGAGGAAATCCAAGACATAAAGAAAAAAGAATCGGATGAATGAATACGACTGCTATCTTATCAAGTCTATGAAATGTTTTGCAAAAGAGGAAGTGAACCAAAACTGGTTGGTGAACTTCCTATTTCTTGATTGTATTCGTCTCAAAAAATTCAGCTAAAAGCATGTTTTTTCAATCACATGTGATTAATCTAGGTTACTGTATAATTGTCCAAACTAAAATTAGAGTCTGTTATATAAAGAGTATATCATTATTTTTTTATTTTTTCAGTTCTTAATATGGAGAAATTAATTGTTCTTAAGATTTCACAAGTACCATTCATTATACTTAATCAACTTCACCAAATCAAAATCCGACACTTAAATTTTCCAATCATTCTAGCAAAATCAATACTTTTAAATAGGCCAACCCATTGCTATTGAAGATAAAAGCACAACATTAAAACTCTATTCTAGTATGTAATAGAATAGAGTTTTCACCACATCATATTAAATTGACACACCTTCTTACAACAGCGTTTGTTCTTGGAGCTTCGCCGCAAGATATTTACGCGCTTCTGCGGTAAGAATCTGCAAACAGACTTCTTCTTCCTGCAGTTCAAACTCGACAAACATCCCGCTTAAATTTTCATATACATAATGGACTTTAAAGCCCCTGTCTAAATAGTCATCTACTTGTTTCATTTCATCCATGCTTCGTAAATGATCCGACATACATACACCTCGCTTTTCTTATTCAGCACCTTTTTCTTCGATTTCTTGCACGACGATATCGTCCCAATCGTGCCCAACTGTAATGCCTAAATACTTGGCGTCACTAGGATCGTCTAGTTCGGCTTGCGGGTACTTTTTGAACCACCAATATTTCGCCAAGACATAGTACACAAGTGCCCCCACAAAAAAGCCCACCAATGATGAATACGTTGGGAACATATTCGCTAAAACACCGCCAATTACCCAAGCGATTAACCCCGCTAAGTTAAAGCCATTCATATACTTATATTGGCCGTCTAACTCGTACAGATCCTTTACGTTCACACGACGTTTTCGAATTAAATAATAATCTGCGAATAATATCCCCACAATTGCTGTTAATATACCGCCTATGATTAATAGGGCATTGACTAAAACGTCAAATAGACTCCAAGGCTGTGCTAAAGTCCCAATAACCCCCGTGACAATAACCCCAACCCAGAACGGCACTTTTGGTCCGCCAATGTTCGAGAAAATCGTAGCAGCAGGAATAACGTTCGCAGATGTATTTGTCGACCATTGCGCTAACACAATCATCAGCAATAAAATCCCTAATACAAATCCACTTGCACTTTGCTGCAAGGCATTTACCGGATCCGCAGATGCCACGGCCATATAACACACTGCACCAATGGCTACGATAAATGTATTGGTAACCGGCATCACGATTAAAGAGCCAACTAACTGCGTTTTATTGCGCTTAAACCAATTGCGTTCATTTTTTGGTGCTTTAAAGAAACGTGATAGTGATGGCATATCCGCTGCTAACGTTGCCCAGAATCCCATGTTCGCCATAATTACCACCATGAATGCTGTAAAAGCTGCCATCCCTGTCGTCGGTGATTCCACCCAAGTCCACACATCTTTCCCTTGAGCCGTTGTTTTATCGGCAAGCGTAATATACATCCAGCATGATATTAATATAATAATTGGCGCCGCTAAATCAGCAAAGCGCTCAATGGATTTAATGCCGAGCGATGTGTTAAATAGCTGTAGCGCTGCAAAAACAAGGAAACATAAAAACCAATTATTAAAGCCGAATAATAAATTCAAAATCCCATTGATGGCCATAGCGCCAAAATAGGTGTTAATCCCGAACCAACAAGCAGCTGTCACCCCGCGAACGAGCGATGGTAAATGCGTGCCAATTGTACCAAATGGCGCACGCATGTAAACCGGGAAGGACAAGCCATGTTCAATACCAATATCACCGATTAACGTCATAAATACGCCGATTAAAACGGAACCTATCATTGTCGCTAAAATCACCATCGGCAACGGCAAACTTATAATAGCCGAGCCGCCAATTGCAAAGGCGGCTAAAACGATGGCCATTCCTACCCAAATCACTGCAAAACCAAATGTCCCGATATTTCTTTTTTGATGTATCACTGGAAGTAAATCTGGTGATTTTAAATAACCCCCACCATTCCCCATTCATGCCTCTCCCTTATATTAGATTTCCAGTTAACAAAAGCGGTAGGCGCCGTTTAAGACGCGACAGGCATAAGTCGTACAAAGGGAAGACAGTCTAAGTTCGCGACATCGTGTCGCAACGACTGCATACCTGCATCCTTACAGGCATGACGTGGCGGTCTTTGCCACATAGCTAGATTGCTTATGACCCGAGCGGCTGGCGCCTGGAGTCTAGACACTGCTCCAAGTCTAAAAATGTATACTTTCTTATCTTTAATCAAACTATTGACCTCTTTTATACTCCTGGGATTAGTATCCTAGATGAGACCCTCGGTAATCCACCCTACTTTTTTCATCTAGCAAAATTGCTGATTAGTGATTGACGGTCGTTCCAAGTCATTGGCGGAATAGTGGACTTTCTTTCGACCATCGAAATCGCACCGTCTACTGGGCAGACAATCGAGCATAAATTACAGCCTACACAATCTTGTTCACGCACCTTGAGCATCGGACGACCACTCTCTGTGTACAGGTCAATACATTGATGTGACGTATCTTCACATGCAATATGGCATTTATTGCAATTAATACAAACATCATTATTAATTTCTGCAACAACTTTGTAGTTTAAATCTAAGTCACCCCAGTCAGAATAACGTTGTACCGACTGACCGACTATACCCATGACCGAGGCAATTCCTTTGTCATCCAGATAATTATTAAGTCCATCAATCATATCTTCGACAATGCTAAATCCGTGGTGCATTGCTGCTGTACAAACTTGTACGCCTGTTGCACCCATCAGCATAAATTCCGCAGCATCCTGCCAATTTGAAATCCCACCAATGCCTGAAATGGGTACATTGACGAAAGAATTTCGCGCACATTCCGCTACCATATTTAGTGCAATTGGCTTGACAGCTGGCCCACAATATCCGCCATGTGACCCCTTTCCACCAACATGTGGCACCGTATTCCATGAATCTAAATCGACACCCGCTAAGCTGTTAATCGTATTTATCATACTAACGGCATCTGCACCGCCACGCACTGCCGCTTCTGCCGTCATCGTAATATCCGTAATGTTTGGTGTTAGCTTGACGATAACAGGTGTACGTGCAACTTCCTTCACCCAGTGCGTTTGCTTTTCAACCAATTCAGGGACTTGACCAGAGGCAGCCCCCATTCCTCGTTCTGCCATCCCATGTGGACAACCAAAATTAAGCTCAAGACCATCAACCCCCACGGCTTCTACTTTTTTGACAATCTCATGCCACTTTTCCTGCTGTGGTTCTACCATTAATGAAGCAATAATGGCATGATTAGGAAACCTCTTTTTCGTTTCAAGAATTTCCTGTAGATTAACCTCTAACGGACGATCCGTAATGAGCTCAATATTATTAAAACCTGCTACTCTCTGTCCATTAAAACTGACAGCCGCAAAGCGCGATGAAACATTCAATATGGGTTCGCCCAATGTTTTCCAAACTGCGCCACCCCAGCCCGCTTCAAATGCACGTTGCACTTGATAGCCCGAATTAGTTGGTGGTGCCGATGCTAACCAAAATGGATTCGGTGATTTAATCCCCGCTAAGTCAATTCGTAAGTCTGCCATGCTACATCCCCCCTATGCAATCTCGCTCGGTTTTCTTAAACGCTCATGAATGATGTAAGCAGCATCTTTACCTTGCTGTGCAGCTGTTACCACCATTGCTTCCCCTTGACCATTGCCGAACACGACATCTCCACAGGCAAACACTTTGTCATTCGATGTTTGCATAGTTGTTTCGTCAATGTCTACTACGCCGTTCGTATGCTGTAATTCAAAAGTTTCAATGAGAGAGACAAAGCGCGTTTGTCCAATCGCTTTAATGACCGCGTCCACCTCTATAACAAACTCAGATCCTTTAATGACTTCAGGTCGTTGCCTGCCGTCTGCATCCGCCTCTCCGAGCTTCATCTTTACACACTCAAGTCCCACTACTTTCCCTGCCTCATCACCGATAATTTGTTTCGGCGCTGTCAGCCATTTAAATCCAATGCCATCTTGCTTGGCAAATTCATATTCAAATTGGTAGGCAGTCATCTCTTTTTCTGTTCTTCTATAAAGAATGTCCACTTGCTCCGCACCTAGTCGCACAGCACAGGTTGCACCATCGATGGCTGTATTACCAGCACCAATAACCGCAACACGTTTACCGACTAAGTCTTCTGTCAGTGCGCCCATTTTAGTGCGCTTTACAAAGTCAATGGCATCATGAACGCCAGCTAGTTCCTCACCTTTAATGCCGAGATTAGGCACGGCCCCCATACCAACCGCTAAAATAACGCTGTCAAATTGCGCTAAAATTTCCTCAGCAGCAATATCTATTCCTACTGTTGTGTTTGTTTTAATGTCCACACCAAGCTTTACAACTTGTGCCACTTCCCAATCCACGACATCATTCGGCAACCGGAATGACACGATGCCGTAGCTGCCCAAACCGCCCGCCTTTGCTTCTGCTTCAAATATTGTGACACTGTAACCGAAGCGACTAAGCTCACGCGCTGCCGATAAGCCAGCTGGACCAGCGCCAACAATTGCTACATTTTGTCCATTTTTTTGACCTTTCTTAAATAGCTCGACGTCTGATTCCATCGCCCAATCTGTTGCATAACGTTGCAAGTGCCCGATTTTAATAGGCTTTGTTGAGGAGTTTAACACACATGCCCCTTCACATAATTCCTCGGTCGGACATACTCGCGCACAACTTGCACCAACCGGATTGGCCTCCATAATCGTCATAGCTGAACCTTTCATATTATTTGAAGCAATTTTTTTAATGAAATTCGGAATTTGAATACTTGTCGGACAAGCTGTAATGCAAGGTGCGTCATAGCAGTACAGACAGCGATTAGCTTCTTCTAGTGCTTCATTTTTTGTCATTCTGCTATTCATTTCCACAAAATTTCGTTCGAGTTGCGAAGTCATTGAAACATTCCCCCTCATGGATTGATGTTTACTGGTTAATTGTTTGTACTGTCGTCGGCTGTAGTGCACGCTTAATATATTGGCCACTGCCTAATTTCCCTACAAATCGTTTGTTTTTAATGACGTATTCGCCACGTACAAGTACACTGATTGGCTCTCCTGTCACTTCCCAGCCCTCATACGGGTTGTAGTCTACATTCATATGGTGGGTGTTCGCTGAAATTTCACGTTTTACTGTCGGATCAAAAATGACGATATCCGCGTCAGAACCAATAGCAATCGTTCCTTTTTGTGGATATAAGCCGAAAATTTTTGCGGCACTTGTCGAAATCATATCGACGAAGTCATTGATGGAAATTCTCCCTTTCGCCACACCTTCAGAAAACAAAATGCTGAAACGATCTTCGATAAACGGTCCACCATTTGGAATTTTAGAAAAGTCATTTAACCCTAATTGCTTTTTCCCGTTAAAGCTAAATGAACATTGGTCCGAGCCAATTGTTTGCAGTTGTTTGGCTTTTAACGCATTCCACAAATGCTCTTGATGATATTTCGGGCGAAGTGGTGGTGACCAAACATATTTCGCCCCCTCAAAACCTGGCTGTGCTAACGCTGACTGATCGAGCGTTAAATAAGGTGGGCATGTTTCCCCGTAGACGTCATAGCCCTTTTCGCGCGCTGCGATAATTTCATCTAGTGCCTCTTTACACGTCACATGTACAACATAAAGCTTGGCTCCCGCGATATGCGCTAGTTCAATTGCCCGTTTCGTCGCCTCACCCTCTAATTCTGCGGGACGCGTCAGTGCGTGATAAATTGGCGCAGTCTGACCAGCTTTCTTCGCCTCCTCTACTAATTCGTCGATGACCGAGCCATTTTCACAGTGCACCATGACAACTGCGCCCATGTCTTTTGCGATTTTAAAGGCTTTGAACAGCGTACGGTCTGAAGCCTGGAATTCTTTCGCGTATGCCATGAACACCTTGACAGACGTTATCCCTTCCTGCTCTAGTATCAAAGGTAATTCGGCCTCTGTTTCAGGCGTTAAATCACCAATCATTAAATGGAAACCGTAGTCGATAGCTGATTTTCCCTTTGCTTTTACATGCCACTTCTCCACAGCCGTCGCAAGTTTTTCTTCACCCGCAGATAAGCAAAAGTCCAAAATAGTCGTCGTCCCACCGAATGCAGCCGCGATTGTACCTGACTTCCAATCATCGTCTGTCACCGTATTGTTGAACGGCATGTCCAAATGCGTATGCGGATCAATTCCCCCAGGCATCACGTATTTTCCCGTTGCATCCACAACTTCCGCTCCATCAGATGATAAATTTTTTCCGATTTGCACAATTTCCCCATTCTCTATTAATATATCTGCCTCATACATATCTGTTGCTGTCACAATGAGTCCACCTGTAATCACTTTTTTCACACTACCCTCACCTCTCAATAATGAATGTACAATTTATCACCATCTGTTAATATTCTGGGCCATCACCATGCCGGATAGGTTGATTTCTCCCCATGCTAAACTTCTTTTGTAGTGTCAACACAGTTTCCAGTAACACGTCTGCCCCTTTTGCACAGTCTTCGATTGTCGTTTCTTCCTCCTCACAATGACTTTTCCCCTTGATACTTGGAACAAAGATCATTGCCGAAGGGATAAAGCTCGCGATATATTGCGCATCGTGTCCCGCACCGCTGAACATTCGATAGGAGGAATAACCAAAGTCATGAGATGATTTTTCCACTTCATTGCAAATAGCTGCATCAAAAAATACCGTCTCTCGCCCCCATAGCTTGACCGAGCGAATATGGCAACCGTTTTCCTCTGAAACTAATCCAGTCAATAGCTTCTCCACTTGGCGCATCACTGCTGGATTTTGATGACGTGAATCTAGGGTAAATACTACTTCGTTCGGAATAACTGTATGGATATTAGGTGCTACTTGCATACGCCCAAATGTGAACACAAGCGCTTCGTCGATTTTCCCCAACTGCTCATGCAAAGACAAAATTATACGAGACGCCACAATCAACGGATCTTTACGCATAGACATCGGCGTTGTTCCAGCGTGATTTGATTCACCTGTCACGGTAATTTCATAGCACACCATGCCTAAAACGCCTTCGACCACACCAATTTCACATTGCTTTGCTGCCAATACCGGTCCTTGTTCAATATGCAGTTCAATATAAGCAAGGGCTTCTGTTAAGCGATTTCCCTGCTCTCCTGCGTAACCACTCTCCTGTAATGCTTGTTGAAAAGTAATGCCATTTTTATCGAAAGATTGTAGCATTTTTTCTTTACTGAATTTTGAAGCAATGACACCGGAACTCATCATCGCCGGATCGAAGCGCGCACCTTCTTCATTCGTAAAATTCACAAGCATTAATGGGATCTCGAGCTCAATGTCGTTTTCCTTTAACGTTCGTATTGCCTCTATTGCTGTTAAAATACCTAAGACACCATCAAACTTGCCACCTTTTTCAACCGAATCTAAATGTGATCCCATTACGATTGGCGGGCAATCTTTTTTCCCTGGTAGAATTGCATAGATATTTGCCATATCATCTACATGAATATCCATGCCTAACTCTGTGCATATTTCACAAAAGTAGTTTCTCGCTAATACATCCTCTTTTGAAAGGGACAAACGGGTTACGCCCCCATTGGCAGTTGCGCCAAATTGACTGAACTGTTCTATTAACCCCTGCAATCGATTACTATTACATTTATACATATGCAAGTCCTCTCTTTCATAGTTATTAAAAAGTGGTTGTTTATGAAAATTATAAAATAGAAGGCATTTGGTAGATTAAAGAAATTGCTATTAGATATGGACGCCACCAACCAGGCAATATGTATATGGCCTTTTTAATAGCAAATGTGTTAACACATCAATAAATATGCGTAATAGAAGGAAGTTATGAATGGGTTTCCACTCACTTTTGTAGATGTATGAGGTTTCTTACCAACAGGTGTGCCTATGGGTAAAGAAGTTTGTAGTAGTCCATTATGTTAGTAATACTATGATAAATAATCGTGGACTTTCAGAAACGAAAAAACGGCTTAAGCCCTTAAGAATACAGGGCTCAAGCCGTTTAATTCACTTTTATTATTTACCCTATCTACTTGACAGGGAACGTTCACTCCGTGAGAAGTAAGCGAATCATTAAAACATTTTGGTCGTCCAATTTTCACCGTTCCAAACGTCCGTCACAACGCCCTCATAAAATTCAGGTTCGTGGGAAATAAGAAGGATGCTTCCTTTGTATTCCTTCAGGGCGCGTCTCAATTCCTCTTTCGCTTCATGGTCAAGGTGATTCGTCGGTTCATCGAGGACTAGCAAATTCGTCTCCCGATTAATTAATTTACAAAGTCGTACTTTCGCACGCTCTCCGCCGCTTAACACCTTCACCTTGCTTTCAATGTGTTTCGTTGTCAATCCGCATCGAGCCAACGCCGACCGAACTTCATATTGTGTGAAATGTGGGAATTCCGCCCATACCTCTTCCAAGCATGTATTGTTGTTTTCTGCTTTTGCTTCCTGTTCAAAATACCCAATTTCCAAATGCTCTCCACGTTCAACAAAACCTGAAAGTGCAGGGATTTCTCCAAGAATACTTTTTAATAACGTTGTTTTCCCAATCCCATTTGCACCGGACAAAGCAATTTTCTGCCCACGTTCCATCGTTAGATTCAGTTCCTGCGACAACGGTTCCTCATATCCAATGACGAGTCCCTTTGTTTCAAACAGAAACCTTCCAGGTGTCCGTGCTAGTTTGAAGCTAAATTGCGGTTTCGGCTTTTCGGCGTCCAATTCGATGACATCCATTTTGTCCAATTTCTTCTGGCGCGACATGGCCATTCTACTTGTTGCCGCATTCGCCTTGTTACGAGCCACAAAGTCCTTGAGATGTGCAATTTCCTTCTGTTGTTTCTTAAAGGCGGATTCCACTTGCTGTTTCTTCATCTCATGCACACGTAAAAACTCATCATAATCGCCTGAATATCGGGTAATCTGTTGGTTTTCCATATGGTAGATCAGTTGAATAACACTATTCAAAAACGGAAGATCATGGGATATTAATATGAATGCATTCGCGTAGTTCTGTAAATAATTGCGAAGCCAATCGATATGCTCTATGTCTAAATAGTTTGTCGGCTCATCTAAAAGAAGGATGTCTGGTTTTTCCAGCAACAACTTGCCGAGAAGAACCTTTGTCCGCTGCCCCCCGCTCAAATCATGAACGTCCGTATCCAGACCGAATTCATCCAATCCGAGTCCATTCGCCACTTCTTCCACTTTAGAATCTATTATATAGAAATCATTGTGTGACAGCTCTTCTTGTATTTCACCTGTCGTCTCCAAAAGCGCTTCCAATTCATCCGCATCCACCTCGCCCATTTTGGCAAAGAGCGCGTTCATTTCCGTTTCTTGATCATAAAGATATTGAAAGGCGGTTCGCAGTACATCACGGATGCTCAACCCTTGTTTCAATGCGACGTGCTGATCCAGATAACCGACACGCACCCGTTTCGCCCAACTCACCATTCCCGCATCCGGCTCCAGCTTGCGCGTGATGATATTCATGAATGTGGACTTACCTTCACCATTTGCACCGATCAATCCAATATGTTCTCCTTGCAATAAACGGAAAGAGACGTCATCAAAAATCGCACGATCCCCGAAGCCATGGCTTAAATTTGTTACAGTCAATAAACTCATATGTATTACACCTTTTCTTTCACTAAGTATGGTTCTACCTTTCCAACACTTTCTTCAACTAAGAAATGCCGAATTCTCTCCATTATATAGGGATTTCACCGATGAGGAAAGGGTTTATAGGAATAACGGCACAATAAATAACCATGAAAGAGAAACACTTTCACGATCGATTTTTACACTGTACTTGGAAATTCGAAACATATATTCTTCCAGATATTACTTTTATAAATATAAAACAGATTGGACAAATCATTCTCTTGAAGCATCCATGTCAATATCATCTACTCTATAGGGAGTCTAGCTTCATTTCCTTACAATTGCGCTGGTGTTCCACATTATCCTGAGATACGGTTCAATACTTCCAACGACGTCAAAACATGTTTCAAAAAATCTGTAATATCGCTCATATGGTCCTCATTCATTTTAGACTTGAATTTCACTTCAATACTGTCCAGGTAACTTGCCGTTTCTTGTTCAAACACGAAACTCAATGTTTGAGTTACCTGGATTTCAGTTTCCCAAATAGTCTTTAGCGCATGCTCAATCTGTTTACACTCTAACGCTAAATGTTGTACGCGCTTGTTAAATCGTAGGGACAAGGAACAACCGAGTTTTTTCCCGGGGAGTTCTAATATCTCACCTGCTAAATCTTTTACTGATGCTTTTAATACAATCTCCACTGTTACGGACGGTTGATTGACTAGCGTGAATTGAATAGCAAAATCTCTTGCAAGCACGGAAAAATCCATTCGATCTACCCGGTTTGTGATTGTTATTTTCCGATCTATATTATCTAAATCATACACATGATTTTCAAATGCCACTTTCAAGTTCTCAAAAATTGTTGGATCATACACATGAAGTCCTCCAAAAAACATTATCTATCAGGTCAGGAACCACCTTTATTTCCTTCATCATTTTACTACAAATTCATTTCAAATAAAATAATCCACCATTGATAATTTCAACTTTTATTCTCGCTTCGTATTGTTGATCCATAGCTTCTTTCTCTGTCTCGTAACAATCCGGTTTGTTTTCTATCCCTTCATAGAAGTATTCCAAGACTTCTCTATCCTTTTGCCATCTCATTTTTGCTTCTTCAGCCCATGTGTGATCATCTGTTTGGATGGCATTTTCAATTACCGCATCCAACCGTTCCAGGGCACGAATCGGCTTTATAATGTACGGTAAATTAAATGTATTTCCTGACATGCTTGAATCCAATTCCACTTCACTTAACGATTCCTGAAAACCTTCTTTAAGGATACCTGTCATTAAGTTAATGCCTAACGAATAAAGAATTTCTTTCGTTTGATCACTGTAATACGATACTTTATAATTAACCCCTAACCATGGTGTTAATATTGTTTGCGCTTCATCATTCTCTGATACCTTTTCATACATCTGCACAAACGAGCCCAGCTCTTTCGTTGCTTGGAACAATTGATTGAGTCGAGGGGAGCCGAAGTGGATGACTTCCCCATTTACATCTTCAACAACTTTATTTCTATCAGTAATAAATGTTAGTCGTGCTGGATCTGGTACGCCATCCGTACTTTCTAGGTATTTCCAGTAAAATGGACGGTTCATAATTTTTTTATCCATTTCAATTGTTAATTGTACGCTGATGTAGTGATCATGGTCGCTTACTATTTGACAATTATTTTCTCTAAAAAATTGTCGCAAATACCCGTGAATTTGTTGTGGATACATGTCCGTCCTCCCTCTCTGCCTTCATTTTAAATGGTCTTTTTGAAAGGAGTTAAAATATCATCTAACTCACCCACCACTTTTTCAAAGACCCCAATTTTAACGTAAAGCAGGTCCAATATATGGTCTTCAATTGTATTTTGAATGGCTAAATTGTAAATATGCACGTCATGCTCTTGTCCCAACCGATGGACACGTCCAATTCGTTGCTCCAACTTCATGGGGTTCCAAGGTAAATCATAATTTATGACATGGTGGCAAAACTGCAGATTTATCCCTTCACTACCCGATTCCGTCGCAATCAGTACTTGCGCTTTTTCCTTAAAGAGTTGTTTCATCCATTCTCGTTTACTCTTGCTGAACTTTCCGTTAAATGGGACGCTAGTGATTCCTTTTGATTGTAAATACCACTGCAAATAGGTTTGACTACCGCGATATTCGGTAAAGAGTATAACCTTACCATCTGCCTCTGAAATAATTTCATAAGCCTTTTCCGCTTTTGAGTTCATTTCCAGTGCCATTAATTTTTGAATTATGCTTTCCAGATAAGAAATATCTTCCGGTCGAGTGCATTTTTCAAGCATTTTAGTTAAGGTTAAAGCTGTAGCTTCCTTACTGCTGCACATTTCTCTTTGTAGAGTAAGCATGGAGAAAGCATCCGAGAAATCAGGGGAAACATTTTTAAGTTCTGAAATCAGGTTGTAGACTTCTTTTTCTTCTGTCGTAAAATCGATGGGTATGATTTGAACATGACGATTTGTCCATTCGATTCCCGTATCCTGTCTCCTATTTCTCACCATCACTTGATTGACCAGTTTTTTTAAATATTCATCGTGTTCTACATTGTGTTTGCTTGCGGAAAACGCTGATTGAAACGTCTCATAATTACCTAGATGCCCTGGTTTTAATAATGATATGAGGTAAAACAGTTCAAAAACATCATTTTGAATTGGTGTGGCAGTTAATAACAAACAAAACTTTTTCTTTAAATTCTGCGCGAACTCGTAGTTTTTCGTTTTATGGTTTTTTAATTTATGCGCTTCATCAATTATGATCAAATCAAAATCTTGATCATAGATGGTTTCTTTGTGCGGACTTCTTTTTGCCATATCCATACTCATGACGACAATTGTCAGATGGTTCATATCGTAATTTTTTTTATACTGCATGGCAGGAATATGAAATTTTTGATTCAATTCTTCAATCCACTGACCAACAAGTGAAGCTGGAACCAAAATTAGCGCTTTCTTCACGAGGCCTCTTATTAAATATTCCTTCAGAATCAAACCCGCTTCAATGGTTTTACCGAGCCCCACTTCATCCGCAAGAATCGCTTTTCCATTCATCCTTTCAATGACCGTTTCCGCTGCTTCCAATTGATGGGCAAGTGGCGTGAGATTGGGCAAATGGTTAGGGGATTGAAGACCATGGAAATCAGTAATCAAATTCGTTTTTGCGATCTCATAACTCATTTTATACAAATTCCAATTGTCCCACGTTTCTTGATTTTCCAAACGTTCGATAAATCCTTCTTTCCACGCAGATGACCTTTCCAAGATCATATCCATCACCTCATTCCGTATTTTCTTTGTTCGTAGGTTGTCCAGAAATGAAGTTCCTATGAAAAAGGAATTGCAAGTGAAATGGCTGCCAATTATTTTTATATAAACAAAAAAAGACATGAAACGCTTAACCCTGGAGGTCAAGCATTCCATGTCTTACAAGTGATTCTTTTACAATTTCAATTCAATATCGGCAGCTGCTTTTAGTTCTTCAACATGAGCAACAAGCACTTTTTGCTGTTGTTCTTGATTAATCATTCCTTCAATTTCCTGACTCACTTCTTCAAGCGGTGGCATCTCTTGTCCAGCTTCTTTTGAAGTGGCTGCAGCTTGATCATAGTATTCTTTAATTTCCTTTTCTGATACTTTTCCAGCTGGAGCTACTTTGTCCAGGTACTTGTCAAATATAATGGATTCAGCGATTTGAGCTTTCAATGTTTCAACATCCATGCTTTGGGCTTTGAGTGCTTTCTCCATTTCTTTTTTACCACCAAATTGCTTTTCAAATACTGAATACTCTTTGTCAATTTCGGATGTAGATGCTTTTAATTTTGCTTCTTGCGCTTTTTGAATAATCAATGTCTGGTTCACAAGTGAATCAAGAACTTGCGTTTTTACTTGTTCAGCCACTTCTTTGCTTGATGGGTCTTGTCCCATTTGTTGCATTTGACCTTGGATTGCGGCCAATGCTGTATTATAGTCCTCACCTGTCAGTTCTTCTTCATTTACAACAGCCACAATCGTTTTCTTGTCAACCTGCTGTTCGGCTAGTTTCGCTTGCATCTCTTTAGCAGCTTCTTCTTGTTCTTTAGTTGCTTCTTGTTGTTCTTTAGTTGCTTCTTCTTCTTTAGGTGCTTCTTGTTTTGTTTCTTCTTTAGGCGTTTCTTCTTTTGCTGCTTTATCTTCTTCACCGCAGGCAGCTAAACTAATTGCAAGAGCACCTGCTATAAATGGAAGTAGAACTTTTTTGTACTTCATATCGTTGAACCCCTTTCAAATCTGTCACTTCTTATTATTAAAGCTTAAATAGCATCTTACACGAGAAGTGGTCGAAAGATAAACCGATATCCCTCCATGACACTAAATTGTCACCTGGATGTAAAGTAACTAACTGGCGGATTGCCACATATGGTTAATGTTGTTTATTTCAATAGTATCATTTATACTGAATTTGTTTGAATTATTAATTACCCATAAGTACTATTTAGGAGGAGAAATATGAAACTAGGTGCATTCTCTGTAAGTTTAAGTGTAAAAGACATTCATAAATCAAAATCATTTTACGAAAACCTCGGATTTAAAGTCTCGGGCGGGGATATTACCCAAAATTGGCTTATTTTGCAGAATGAAAGTAGCGTAATTGGGCTGTTCCAAGGTATGTTTGAACAAAATATTCTGACCTTTAACCCAGGCTGGAATCAAGATGCCAACAATCTCGATTCGTTTACGGACATTCGTGACCTTCAAAAACAGCTTAAAGCAAAAGGAATTGAAATGCTGACTGAAGCAGATGAATCAAGTGTAGGGCCTGCGAGTTTTACAATTGAAGATCCAGATGGTAATCCCATTCTTGTAGACCAACACAGATAAATAACAGAACCCACCACGCCTCTTAACAATGCGATTCATGGTGGGTCATTTTTCTTAAGAGGTTCCGAAGAAAAAGCAAAGATACCAGTAACTACCACTCTTCTTATGTAGTTTACAAATCCCAATTGTCGGCAATGATTAACGTGCATGGATCGTTCAATTTAAACGAAGGAGCATGGACAATGACCAATCAAAAACAAGATATCATTAATTACTTCCAAAAACTAGACCGCGGTTTTTTCATGGATGCGCTCAAAGAATTCGCTTATATGGATGAGGCTATCCCAATCGGTCATGAACAAACGATTTCTCAGCCTTCCCTCGTACTCGATATGACATTGGCAATCGATTTGCAGCCTCATTCAAAAGTGCTTGAAATTGGAACGGGATCCGGCTACCAGACCGCCCTACTCGCTGCTTTCTCGAACTCCGTTTATACAATTGAACGGATTGCTGCCTTGCATGAACAAGCTAAAGAAAGATTGAAGAAAGCTGATTTCACCAACGTCCATTTTAAGCTAGATGACGGTAGCACTGGATGGGACGAGCACGCTCCTTATGATCGAATTATGGTGACCGCTGCTGCTGCCCAAGTGCCACGCGAGCTAATAGATCAACTTGCTGTCGGAGGTAAAATGATTATCCCCGTAGGAACACCCCTCCTACAGGAACTCTTGCTTTTGGAAAAAGACAAAGGTGGAGGAATCCATACGACAGTTTTGGATGAAGTGAGGTTTGTTCCACTAAAAGGGAAATATGAATAAGTTACAGCATTTATGCAATTACCTCTCTATCCAAAACCGTCGAACTACCGTTCCGTCATCTTCAATAAAACTTTTATCCTCAACTCCACCATTCTTTACAATTGTCTTAGCAGATCCGATATTATCATCATTACAAGTTACCAGTACTCGACGGATTCCCAACTCATCACATTTCTTTAATGCCTCAGCAAGAATCCTGGTCGCATGTCCTTTTCTTCGTGCTGCAGGCCTCACACCATACCCGATATGTCCACCGACATTCTGCAGATAATCTGTCAGCTCGTGCCGTATATCAACCATTGCAAGGACTCTGTTATTTTCATTCACTAAGAAATAATTCGTGCTAGGCACCCATTTCCCGTCCCCAGTTTCCCGGCTCTGCAGAGCTTCCAAATAAGCTTCATAGCTCTCGTAGCCTGTGAGATTGAAACTACTAGGAGTCATCCGAGGTTCATCCCATTCTTTCATACAAGCTTCATGCTCATTTTTCCATTCAATGGAAGGTCTAACCAATCGCATATCCATTCCCCATTTCCACTTGAGTAACTTACGAAGTAAGGATGACTCCTGCAAATCCCCCTGTCAAAACTACCTTATTCTCTTGATTTCTGCATCTGAAGGAAGCCGTGATGGCGATTCGGTTGTTTTCCTGTTTTTCGTATTGTTCAATTTCCACGTCACAGATGATGGTATCTTCCGTAAACACCGGTCTCAGAAACTCGAAATTCATCTTGCGGGCTAAAACATTATGGTCCCCACCCACTTTTGTCGGCAAAGTTGCTGTCAATAAACCCTGAACAACGAGTCTTCCTTGTTCTTCCGGAGTTAGATGGTGATCTCCTTCATCACGGGAAACCTCCGTAAATAATTCCACGTCCTCTTTTGTGAACGTCCGTTCAAATGAAATGATATCCCCTACTTGTAAAAGCAACTCCATTCCTCCCTTTTGTCCTTTTAATAGTTCCAAAGCATGACTTCGTTCCAATTCACTATCAGTTACGTAAGAAGTTTTGATAATCCCCAATTCTTCAGCTTGACGTTCTGATTCATCCATTCCTTATCGGGTGCCTGATATGGAGCGGAAGCCATCAATCTTCCATCCTGCCATTCAGCCGCGCTGGAACGAAGCATCTCATCCAGCAGAATTCCCACGAACTCTTTTGGTTGGGCACGGAAAGCGTGACGTGCAAAATCCTGAAACCAACCGCATTGCAGCAGGTAGTTTTCGAGCTCCTCTTCAGCCAATCCGTCTTTTATAATTAAAGTGAACGAGAAAATCCGTTTGCAGGCATGCCATGAAATTTTTTCAGGCGCGCCGAGCCACTTATCAAACCGTTTTCTCGCTGCATCAATGGCAGCTTGAGGATCGTCTATTTGAGATCCATGTCCAGAATATGCCTGTCGAACCGGGATCTTAGACAACCGTTCCAAACTCTCCATAGACCGGTGGATCGATGCAACACCCTCCCGAAAGATATTTAACCAGCCAATATCTTTTTGGTGAAAAAGATCTCCTGCTATCAATATCTCCTCTTCAGGGTCATATAAAGAAATATGTCCCAAAGTATGCCCAGGTGTGTGGAGGACCTTTAAGATTCTGCTCCCTGTATCAATTTCATCGTTATCTGACAGCTTTCGATCTACCCGATAAGGTTCCACAGGTTGGTCTAACCATTCCGCACTGCAAGCTTCAGGGTCACTAACATTAATCAAATCGGCTTCCCATTTATGCGCGGCAATCGATATGCCATAATTTTTTTGAAAATGAAAATTGCCACCTACATGGTCACTATGATAGTGCGTGTTCACAATTAGATGCAATTCTTCCGGTGATACACCTGTTTTTTTAATCAATTGCTCAGTTTCTTTCACATCACTTCCAAAACCACTATCAATAAGGATAGGTAGTTTATCCTTGATCAGGATCATATTTGCACTTGGGAAACTTCTTTCAATAAAGATAATGTCGGATTGTTTCACAGCTGCTCCCCCTTACATTCATCGACTGGAAAAATATTAGAATAGTCAATCATACACATCATATCAAATTGAAAGAATAGTTGATATATAGTTCCGGATTTCTTAATTTAAAATAAGGAACTATTGAGCTATTTTAATGTGGCATGCAATGTTTCCATTGAATTCTTCAATGATTTTTGTAGACTTACTCCTCACTACTAATTATTTGATACGCAGGATACTTTTTCTGAAATAATGCTAGGACCGTTTCATCATAAAATCGAGCTATTTCTATTTCTTCATTAAAAGCCTTTGCAAGTACAGGTGGTGTTTCTATATCTATTGGAAAATAGGTCGGCATTATTTTTGAAACTCGTTTGTAAAATAATTTCCCTATTCTCTGCGTTTCTTCTATGTCTAATCTATACAATCCTTTAAACACGTACTCGAAACCACCCAACTCGCTTTTCACATGTGCAAATAGTGCTAATTGATGACGCAGTTTGTGAAGTCGTTTTTCTAAGTATTCTTGGTTTTTCACCGGATCAAAGTTAAACTCCGTAAAATGCTCGTCATCCGCTTCCAACTGATTATTCCAGTCCCCGTTCGGATAAAACTTTAACCCTTTAATATCAATCTCACTTTGATACTTATGACGTGCTCCACTATGTTGAAGTCCATTATAACCAGCACCAAAACAATTACAACAATCACTTACTGTTTTAAATACAGGATGATTATTGGCATCTATATAGCCTGTTCGGATATAAGTTATTGGATTATATTCTGCTTGAAGATCCCAAGGTGTAAATCCTTCTTCCGCAATTATCTTATGAATCTTGGATACAATAGAATCCACTTGCATATTAACTTCTACTATATTATTCGATATAGTCACTCGGAACACTTCACAATCCAAAGCTTGTACAATATCATTCTGACGTATCTTATCCCTTATCAACATTTCCCCCGTCTGATGATAAGGCTCATCGACTTCTACAATAATACCAAATTGGGGAAAGTAGATATCCGCGAGTGCATAACTCTTAGTAGCCAAATCCCGAAGAATATACTGCTGCGTAATCATTTTTACATCCACATTATTTATTAAATGCCAAATACGTGAAACAACATAAATCTCATCATTCTTTTTATTTGTTTTAGATAGTTGTTTTTTTATGAATTGATACTTCTCCAAGATAGCTTCCTACTTTCGACTATTTATAGTAATGACTTACACTAGAAGTTAGATAAGTTTAACACCATATATAAGAACAATGATAAATACTTTAATGCAGTAAAATTTATAAATGGAAGCGATTCGTATATACTAAATTTATCCCCAACAATTAAAAGGAGGTTTCACAATGGCGTATGTATTACAAGTCGATTTCTATCAAGAAGGACCTTTTGGTGCAGAAATGGTTGGTGCGTTTAAAGATTTGGCAAATAGCATTAACGAAGAAAAAGGTTTCATCTGGAAGATTTGGACGGAGAATGAACAAACGAAAGAAGCCGGCGGTATTTATTTATTCGCAAGCAAAGCAGATGCCGAAAATTATTTAGCCAAACATACAAAACGATTGAATGGTTTTGGCATTACGAATGTCAACGGAAAGATTTTTGAAACAAATGATGCATTGACAACAATTAATCACGGCCCATTGAAATAAGTGATCAGTACCTACTAACAGTTGTTTAGTTGATACTGTGAAAACAAAAAAACGCACAGATTGTGCGTTTTTTTGCTACAGAGAAAACAGATTCTTTTAATATGCATCTGATTTTATAAAAGCTAAAACGTTCCTATTGCTCTAACCCACTCTACCTTAATAGATTGACCCCATCGATTGAAGTCATGTGTAAACTTTGCTTCTTTTTCATTTAACACTTGAACATTACATGAAACGATTTCGTTGTTATAATGTAAATTCACTTCATATTGGCCAGGTGCTGGTAATGAGTAAAATGGGTATAGTCCATTTTCGGGGCACCAATTCACTGAATAGAATTTGCCTAGCAACTTCCGGAGTATGGGAATATTCCCTTTTTCCAAAGCTTGACGAATACGTGTTGAACTAATCTTTTCCCCATCATATTCCATCAACTCTAGTGCTGACACTTTAAAATGTCCCGCTCCTTGTTTTTCAAGCGACTGAGTACACCCACTGCCACGGGATCCATAATGAAAATCAACCCCACACACAACATGCATCGCATTCAATTCTATCAAAAAGCTTTGTACGAAATCGGCAGATGAAAGACTTGCGATGTCTTGATCAAACTGAACTAAAAACAATGTATCAATACCAAGCTCCGCAAGTACTGCTTGTTTATCTTCAAGCGGCATTAAATACTGAAACGAATTTGGTGAATTGGTTACGATTGTTTTCGGATGTGGAAAAAAGCTCATTACTGCTACTGGAACTCTATTAATCTCTGCCAATCGTTTAGCCTCTTGAATGACGGATAAGTGGCCTTTATGCAAACCGTCAAAAAAGCCAATTGCAAGCACTTGCTGTTGAAATTGATTTTGCCATTGTTTAATCGTTTGACTTGTTAGATGAATTGTTTGCATAAAAAGCCCTCCCGCATTAAATTTGAACCGCTAACCTCTGGGCAACATCATAGATTAAATCCTCTTGACCACCAACCGCCTTCATGCGACCTAATTCAACCAAAATATCCCGTTCGTCAACACCAAAACGTTTGGAGGCAACCTGTGTATGCAAGAGGAAACTTGAATACACACCAGAATAGCCCATGATTAAGCTTGAACCTGTTATTTCTTGTGGTCTTGGCATATATTTTGCAACAACATCATTTGCGACATCCATGATTTTATAAAAATCAATGCCTGTTTGGTACCCGAGACGATCTAGAACAGCAACCATTACTTCTGTTTGTGTGTTCCCACTTCCAGCGCCTAAAGCACGTAAACTGCCATCGATATATGTAGCACCCGCTTCAACTGCTGCAACTGTATTCGCCATAGCCATTCCTAAATTATTGTGCCCGTGGAAACCGACTTCGCAGCCAACTGATTGCTTTACTGCAGAAATACGATCAGTAACATCCTGAGGTAACATATATCCTGCAGAATCAGTTACATAAATGATCTCTGCACCATAGCTTTCGAATAGTTTTGCTTGTTCTACAATTTTCTCTACTGACGCCATATGAGACATCATCAGAAAACCAACTGTTTTTAGTCCTAACTCACGCCCTAATGCGATATGCTGAGCGGCAACGTCTGCTTCTGTAACATGCGTTGCGACACGTACCATTTTTGCACCTGCTTTTACGGCATCTTGCAAATCACCCTTCACACCTATACCGGGAATTAACAGTACTGAAACTTCTGCCTGCTTACAAGCATCTGCTGCAATTTCGATTAACTTTAACTCGTCATGTGCAGACAGACCGTACTGTAATGATGATCCGCCAAGACCGTCTCCATGGGATACTTCAAAATAGCGAATGCCTGCTTCATCTAACCCTCTTGCTGTTTCAAGCACTTGTTGCGGAGTAAAAGAATGAGACATCGAATGGCTTCCATCACGAAGTGTTACATCTAATATTTCAAATGATCTTTTTTCCATTTGTCCCTCTCCTTACGCATTAGTCGCCGCTAGTTCTTTTGCCATTTCATTGGCTACTTTAGCAGCTGCAGCAGTCATAATATCCAAGTTACCTGAATAGGCAGGGAAGAAATCGCCTGCACCTTCAACTTCTATAAAGACCGTTACTCGTTGCCCATCAAATTGTGGTGTCCCTCGTAAACGATAGCCTGGTACATATTCTTGAACTTCTATTACCATTTTCTCAATAGAAGCGATAACTTCTGCTTCATCGAAATTCACATCTTTGATTAATGCATTTACTGTGTCACGCATAATAACTGGTGGCTCTGCAGGGTTTAAAATAATAATCGCTTTACCTTTTTCAGCTCCACCAACGACTTCAATTGCGCGCGCTGTTGTATGTGTAAACTCGTCAATGTTGGCACGTGTACCTGGACCGGCGCTTTTACTAGCAACCGTAGCCACAATTTCCGCATACGACACAGGTGCAATTCGACTAATTGCATAGACAATTGGAATCGTTGCTTGTCCACCGCATGTAACCATGTTGACATTTGACGATGCGAAATTAGCTTTCAGATTAACAGGAGGTACAGTGAAAGGACCAATTGCTGCAGGCGTTAAATCAATTACTTTCTTCCCAGCTGACGTTAGTAAATCACTATGCGCTTTATGTGCATATGCACTCGTCGCATCAAACACGATGTCGACTAAATCTAAACGCTCCATTAACCCATCAATACCAGTAGATATAACTGTATAACCTGCATCTTTCGCGCGTTTTAACCCTTCAGAATCTGGATCGATCCCTACCATTACACTCATTTCGAGTGAATCGCAGCGTTCGATTTTATACATTAAATCCGTTCCAATGTTCCCTGAACCAATTATCCCTACTTTTAATTTCGTCATACTTTCACCTCTGCCGCTTGAAATGAAATGCTAACTTCGCCTAACTCACCGAAATCCGCTTTAAAGTGGTCACCATTTGTAAATGGCAATGCTTTGGATAATGCACCTGACAGGACAAACATGCCTGGTTGAATGCTAATGTCATAACGACTCACTTCGTTTGCTAACCAGACTACCGCATTTAAAGGGTTTCCTAGTACCGCATCACTGGTCGCTTTGTCGATGTATTCATCATTTTTATATACCGTCATGCAAATTTTAGCGATATCAACATTCGATAATAGCGTCTTTCGAGCGCCTAATACCGCGCCAGCTGATGATCCATTATCTGCAACTGTGTCTTCAAACTTAATGCGCCAATCTTCTATTCGACTATCAATGATTTCAATTGATGGTACGACATAGTCCGTAGCGTCAATCACGTCTTGAATCGTCACATTCGGTCCTTGCAGAGCCTTCTTAAAGACGAAGGCAATTTCAAATTCTACTTTTGGCTGTATAAATTGTTCTGTATCAATCGCTATGTCCTCTTGAAATATCATCCTATCTAAAATAAACCCATAATCCGGTGTATGCACATTTAACATTTCTTGCATTACTTTGCTCGTTAAACCAATTTTTAAGCCTTTTACGACGGCTCCTTCACTAACTTTTCGCTCTATTTGATGCAGTTGAATACGGTAGGCATCATCCGCAGTAATATTTGGTTCTATTTCAGTTAAAGGAGCAATGGGCTGTTTAGTCAGCTCTGCATTTAGTAGTTTTTGTGCTATCGCCTGAATTTCCATGAACTCACCTACTTATAATTTATTTGTTTCAAGTGCTTTTACTTCGCTGTATTGCCCACCAAAGAAGAGGAGAGGATTTTTTTCTTCTAGCTTAAGATCAGTTACTCTCCCGATAAATAGTGTATGGTCCCCTTCTTCATATACAGATGCGACTTCACACGTTATTTGTGCAATTGCACCATCTATTACAGGTAGACCATCTAAAGTTGCAAACTGTACTTCTCCTTGAGGCTTTCCAGCAAAATGCTGTGAAACCTGTTGCTGATCCTCAGCTAAAATATTGACTGCAAATCGTTTTGACTGTGTTACTTTATCTAAAAAACGTGCATGCTTTCCAACGGAAATCACAACTAATTTCGGATCTAGCGAAACAGACATAAAGGCATTCGCTGTCATTCCATGTATGTCCCCTTCATGAATTGTGGTTAATACCGTTACACCCGTTGCAAATTTACCCATCGCTTTTCTGAATAATAAATCGTCCATTTTACATTCTCCTTTAAATTGTGATATTGAGCTAAAGTAAGCACGAGAACCGTCTCTGTGCTTACACTTGTTTCAGTTTTTAAGAAAAGCCAGGATGTGGTCAATAAACGGTTCTGTTTTTTCAATTTGTGTCCAGTGACCACACTCATTAAATAAATGTAGTTCTGCATGAGGTAGTAGCTGGATAAATTTATAACTCGTGTCTTCAAATGGAATAACTTGGTCATTCAGACCGTGGAATAGTAAAGTTTTCGTTTTAATATTTTTAATTTCTTCGTCCGAAAGTGCAAGTTCATCCAATCTTTCTTGTCTCGAATCATAGAACATCGCTGCAAAAGCATCCCTGGATTCAGGTTTGATACTCGCTTCATAACGCATACGAACAAGTTCTTCATTATTTGCTGCATCTTGATTATAAGAGAACAATTTAATCAATTCTTGCATTGATTCAAAGCTAGGATCGTACCCCCATACACGATCTAAACCATAGGATACTTTATGCTTAACCCCTACGCTGCCCATTAATATTAACTTTTTCACTAAATCAGGTCTTCTCTGTGCTACATGAAGGGAAAGCGCCCCGCCAAAAGAATTTCCTACTAAATATACAGGTCCATCCGATACTTCCTCAATAAAAGCAATCAGATGGTCTACCCACAAATCAAGGGTGTATTCATCTTTCGAAAGTTTATCTGTTTCGCCAAACCCAACAATGTCCGGTGCAAATACATGTAGTGATTCACTTAAACGCGGAATAACCAGTCTCCAGTTTGCAAATGCTGACACACCGGGACCAGACCCATGTATTAAAATCATTGTCTCTTTATTTCCTGAACCTTCTTCATGATAATGCGTGTTAATACCATTGACTTTCATATGTTTTGAACCAATTTCCAAGTAAAACCCTCCTATTACCTTTTCTACAAGGCTTTATAAATAACGATTAAATGAATGTAACTGGATAACTACTAAAATAAGGAAGCATGAAAGAGGAATCCAACTCATCCTTCCTCTTTCATGTCCCCCAACATGTTTTCATTTCAATCAAATCATTTTACGGAATCCTTTTATACTGCTATTTATGGTGGAAAAGTTAACTTTTCACTGGCTCTTTGATTCTTAGCGGAGTTCCATGCGTGAAGAACTCTTGAGGCAATTGCGTACCATGCCATAGAATCGCCTGATCTATTCCTTTCACATCCCATTCGATTGTTTTCCAATCTGGGTCAAAGATGAGATAGCCTGAATCTCCAAAGAGCTCAATACGATTTCCACCTGGTTCAAAAACATACATACATTGTGCCTGAGATACGCCATGTTTTATTGGACTAACTTCAATTTCGTATCCGCTATCTATTAGCAAGTCTGAAACATCGGATAAATGTTGTGGATAGCCATACCAGTAACAAAGGTGGTGCAGACGTCCTTTTTCTCCTAATGCATCGCCCATAATAGCAACATCATGAACCAAGTTACTAACACTTAACCATGCAGCAACATCCGTTTTATCCTCAGCTAAAATACGTTCGCGGACTTTAAAGCCAAGTGCTTCTTCTAAGAATTCAACGTTTTTATTCGTTTCACTTGCTAGTAAATTAACATGGTCGATACGACGAACAGGAACACCGCGGTTCGGACGTTTTTGCGGACGATTTAATAATGGTGTTTTCTGATCGTCAGTTGCTTGATAATATTCAACATCCCAGAAAACTTCCATCAAATGACCATCTGGTGAGTTGAACTGATAGGCACGACCATGACCGACATCTCCATCAATCCAACCAATGCCGTAGCCCATTTTTTCAATCTGAGCTACACGGCGCTCTAGTGCTTGAGGAGATGTAGCTCTTAAGGACATATGACCTAAACCAGCCTCATGATGCTCCGTGAGAATTAATGTATTATGGTAATGATCCTCATAGGCACGCATATAAACGGATTTACCTTGACGGGATACTTCACACATCCCCAACATTTCTCTAAAAAATTCTACAGATTCCTCTAATTTAGGGCTATAAAGCTCAACGTGTGCAAGATGTGCAATATCAAAAATATTTTCTTTTGTCATTTTATTTTCCTCCAATAAGTTTATTTTTTATTAAAATAAGATTACTAATTTACCACATTGGATGCCCGTTAAATCCAAGAATAGATTTACCATATCCCACCATTGCATCTTCATATAGATGGGATGGATGTGCAGCAACTGCAAGTATGTCACGAACGAATCTTTCTGAATGCTGATCTTTATAGATTGAATTACCACCAAGTATTGTTAAAATACGGGTTGCCGCTTCAGTTGATCCTTTTGCAATATACGCACGCATCGCGAACAGCTGTGCACGCTCTTCTTCATCTAACGTCCGAATACCATTTTCCTGATAATAAGTTAATTGATCCATATATTGCTTAGCTACAGCTTTTAAGGCTGTTAACTGTATGGTAATTTCTCCAAGCGTACGCTGGGCGCTGCCTCCGTCTTTTTCGCTTGCATTATTGTTATAAACACGAACGCGTCCCTCTGTCTTTACTTTAAAGTCGCGGACGAGGCGTTCCAAACCACCAATTGCAACATGTTGGAATCCCGAAAGGAAATATGCTAAATAAGGAACATTGAATAGTTGATAGTCTTTATCATAGTTGCCATCTGGTGCAGTGGCACCTTCAGCTACTCTTTTGATTTGGAAAACTTTATCTTCGGGGACATATATATCATCTACTTTAACTGCATTACTGCCTGTCCCACGTAATCCAATCGGATCCCAGTTTTTAATGATTTCTGTATCTTTTTTATGAACGATATACAAGCCAAGCTCCGGTTCAGAGCCATCTCTCATTTTGTGAACTGCGCCTAAAGCAATCCAATCACTCCATAATACGCCGCTACAGAAATTCCAAAGACCACTGATTCGGTAACCTTTTCCGTCCGGATCATCTGTGACTTTTCCAACCGGTGCAAAAACATCAGCTAGTAAAGCTTTACTTTCGTATATTTCTTCTCGGCTTTCTTTTGGTAAGAATGCTGGCCACGTATCATGAATAATTGCGAAATAAGTTATCCATGCAGCTGAAACATTATGGTTGGCTATTGTTCGAATGATATCGCCAAAGGTATGAAAATCTAAATCTTGACCTCCATATTCTTTTGGTCTCTGAAGCTTTTGAAATCCTGCTTCTTTTATTTTTTCAATGACGATATCTGGCAATTGTGCATCATTATCTGCTTGTAAGGCATGCTTTTCAGCTAACTCTCCAACCTCTTTCGCTTTTTGAAGCCACTCTTCTCTATTAGCTGTTTTTCGCTGAACCTCTAAAGTACTAATCGACAATTTAATTCCTCCTTTTGATTGTTGTAAGCGCAATCATTTTTTGCAACTAACTCTGTCTAACTAGTTATTATTATATTCTCTGTATATTCTTTAATATAGCTATCTAAAGTGCGGAAGTTTACTGTGTATTCGAACTTTATGTACTAATTGAGTCTTTACAATGTTCAAAAAGACTGTATTGAAAGGGTTTTCAGATGAATCTATTTTCATTCTCCTTTATATTGTGATATGTTGGTAAGGCTATATGAGATGCAATCGCTTACTTTTCTAATATTCCAACTCCAAATAGAGTAGCTATTTTTATTAATTTTAGTGTGAAACGTTTAAATGCATTTTTAAAACGCCAAGCAATCCAGAAAATATGGGTATCTTACTAGTATAAACACTGAGTTTCCATCCTCTTATTGATTCGTCATGTATCAGTAATGGCTATTGTTTCGCTAGCCTCTAGCAAATAACGCATATTGAAACAAAAGGTCGAAAAATCTAAACAAGGGGTGAAATGATAATGAAACCTAATCCTATGCACTTGAAGGATGCGTTTGACTTCCCGAAAGAAACTGTTGTAAAAGAATTTTATGAACGCGTGATTACGACACCATTTGAAGCAAGAACAGCATTAAAAAAAGAACTTATTTCGGTAATTGGCGAGGATCGAACAAAAGGTATATTTACACGTTATGGGTGGCATTGTGGTGTGAGTGATGCGGAAAAAACAAAACTATTTAAGTACGATAGTGTTTGGGATTTAGTAAATGCTGGTCCTGATTTCCACATGCTACATGGTTATCTAGACAAAGTAGAAATTCTAGAAATGCGTACGAATAAGGATCAGCTGGAATATTTGGTAGCAGAATGGATTAATACATTTGAAGCAGAGCAACATTTAAAAACACACGATTTGGGCACCGAACCGGTTTGTCATACATTATGCGGCTATACGAGTGGCTACTTATCAACAGTCTTACAACAACCTATCCTGGTAAAAGAAGTAGAATGTCGTGCTATGGGACATGAACATTGTAAATGTATTTGTATGCCTATTGATAAGTGGGGAGACGAAATTACGAGTGAGTTAGGCTATTATCAAGGGAATAGCATCATTAAAGAACTAGATGAAATTACAGAGCAGCTAAAAGCCGAACGCGACCATTTAAATAAAGCCAATGATATCCACCAGCGTTTAATTGAGGAATTGCTATCAAAACAAGGGATTCAAAAGGTTGTCGACATTTTACATGAAACGACTGGTTTAACAACCTTTATCGAGGATGAAAATCATCAAATTCTTGTTCAAGCAGGTCATCTTGATAAACCGCTTGATTTAAAAAAATTCATATCAAAACAGACTATTTTTAAGCGCTATTCAGATGAACTGTCATTATTACGCACGCCCATTTTCTATGAACAGCAAATAAAAGGCTATTGCTCATTTCTATATACCGGACAAGACGAACCTAATGACCTTGACTATATGATCATAGAAAAAGCAGGATTGACATCATCGATTATCTTACTGAATGAAAATATTAAAATAAACACAGAGCAGAATATTAAACGGAGTTTTTTAAATGATATTTTAGAGCGTCGTTTAACAGAAGATGAAATGTATAAAATCTCTTATTATTTGGGCTTCAACTCTTCTACAACCTACTGGATGCTCACGCTCGACCGTAATGTGAAGGAAACCGAAAACGAAATTGTATTTAATGAAGAGTTAATTCGACATATCAACTTGTATTTAAATGAGCGCAATATTAATTCAATCGTTTCACATAAGCTTGATAAGATTATTGTTCTAATTGAATACCCTACTTTTGAAGATTTGAATATAGCGCAATCAAAATTCATCAATCAATTATTAAAACATTGCTCGCGGCGATTTCCTAAATATAGAATCTCCGTAGGCGTAAGTACAGTGATTTCAAAGTTTATGGATATCTCAGTGCTATATAATGAAACGTTAGCTGCCTTACGTGCCATTAATGAACAATCAAATATCTCTTTTTTCAAAGAACTCGGTATTGAAAGTGTATTGTTCCAAATACAGGATGAAGTGCTAATTGAGCGTTTTGTAAATCAGCATATTGGTAAACTGCTAGCGATAGATACAGACTCGGATTTAATCAAGACGCTTTACACTTTTATAGATAATGGCAGTAGCATTAACAATACAGCAAAGAAAATGTCGATGTCGATTAGTGGTTTACGCTATCGACTCACTAAAATTAGCGAAATCTTAGATCATGATTTGACGGATACACAGGCTTTATTCTCTATCTACTTAGCTATTAATATTTTAAAATCAAAAGGTACAATCACCATATAATGTAATCAACCTTGTCACTTAGTAACGTGGCAAGGCTTTTTATTTGGCAATTAGCAAATTAATACTTCCTGAACTAGTGTGAACATATGTGGAACTACTCCCCAATCTGTGGGTTTCTTCTCTGGCAATTTATTAAAGGCTGAGTTGCAACAGCATTTATTTTTTGAAAATCCACTTACTTTCCGGTCGATCATGCGGCGTTATATTCATAATGAAGTATCCGATGATTAACACTAAGATAACAAGTGAATACAGTAAAGTATCTAGTGCTTGATTGTGGTCAACAATTATAAGTCTTACCATGGCAGTAATCCCGATATAAATAAAATACCTCATCGGAAAATGATAATCTTCTTTAAAGTATTTCACAATCATCGTGATGAACTCGAAGTATAAAAAGAATATAAGTATATTGGCTAGGAATAGTTTATAATCATTCGTTTCTTTATGAAACAATAAATGGCAGAAAATGATTAATTCCTTAATTAATAAAAACGACAAAATGATCGCTAGGAAAACGAGTGAAATATTCAATACGACTTGGAGAGTTTTGGGGATAATTTGAAAAACAAAGTTGAGTACTTTTTTCCACTTAACTATATAAATCATCCTCCGACTTGTTTGAAGTACTTTAAAAATGAACGTGTGAATTCAGCGAACAAGTTATACAGCTTACAATCTTATACTACCAAAGGATTACGATAAACATTCTAAAGTTTCTGTAAATGTTACTAATTCTTGGTACAATGAAAGACATCTTTGTATATCTGTAATATCTATCAGCGTAGATCACTCCCCCTTGACGTTCATTTCTTTGGTTGTCCTCTATCAACACAAAAAAATCACCTTCAGCTAGAAAGGTGATTTTTCAGGTTCATTATATCAAAATTTATGAAAGGTACAATCATTCACGATTATACCTATGTTTAAGAGCCGCACAAAGCGACTCTCCACTTCATCATTTCACAAATCAAACGCGCAAGTTTTCAACGATTGTAGCAATTCCCATTCCGCCTGCGATACAAAGAGTGACAACTCCATATTTTTTACCAGTTCTTTCAAGCTCATGTACTAATTTAGTCAGTAAAATCGCACCCGTCGCGCCAATTGGATGACCCATTGCAATGGCTCCGCCGTTTGGATTAACTTTACTGTAGTCCAGTCCTAACTCATTTACACATGCAATAGCTTGAGCAGCAAAGGCTTCGTTCAATTCCACTATATCTAAATCTGCCATCGACAAGTTGGTTTGCTTCAATGCTTTCAACGTTGCATTAACAGGTCCCATGCCCATCAGTTCAGGTGCACATCCAGCAGAAGCTTGCGCGATGATTCGTGCTTTCGGTTGGTATCCCCGCTTCAACGCTTCGTCTTCGGACATGACTAACAACGCAGCTGCGCCATCATTTCGTCCACTCGCGTTTCCTGCAGTGACTGTTCCGCCTTCTTTGAATACGGGTTTAAGAAGGGCTAGCTTTTCCAAAGTTGTTTCTCTTGGATGCTCGTCGACTTTAAACTCGATAATACCTTTGCGAGTTTTCACCGGATAAGGGGTAATTTCCTTTTCAAAATGGCCTTTTTCGATTGCATTTTTTGTTTTTTCTTGACTGCTTAACGCAAATTCATCTTGTGCTTCTCTAGAAATGTTATATTTCTCTGCGATATTTTCTGCTGTAATTCCCATATTTAGATCGCCATAGATTTCTTTAGGCTGAGACCCTGGTTGACTAGCGGTATTCGGGTCTTTTAACGTAACATCTCCTGATTTCGTTCCAAATCGCACACTATTTACATAGTAAGGAGCAGTACTCATCGATTCTGCTCCGCCGGCAATAATCATGTCACTTAACCCTGTTTGAATTTGTTGTGCAGCAGAGTTGACGGCTTGTACACCAGAACCACATTGCCGATGAAGTGTATAGCCAGGTACTTCAACAGGTATGCCAGCACGTAACATTGCGACTCTTGCTAGGTTCGATGCATCCGAACTTTGTTTTGCTTGCCCTAAAATGACTTCTCCAACAGCGCTTTTATCTAAATCTGTTCGACGAATCAGCTCTTCTATCGCATGGGAAGCGAGGAAATCTACTGTTTCATTGCCGATACTGCCTCCAAGTTTACCGATAGCTGTACGCACTGCATCCACGATTACTACATTTTTCATGTCATCATCTCCCGAATTTACTTAAAGGCTTCTCGCATAATGTTTCACTTTTTCTTTATCGATTTCCATACCAAATCCAGGGCCTGTCGGAATTATAACTTCAAAGTTTTCATATTGAATGTCATTCACTGTAATATTATCTTTGAACAATAAAGGACCAAATATCTCCGTACCGAATTTCATTTCTGGAATAGTAGCGTATAATTGGGCGCAAATTGCTGTACCAAGGCTCGACTCAATCATCGTTCCACCATACAAGCCAATTCCCGCTGCTTCCGCAATTCCCGCAACTTTCTTCGTTTGCGTTAATCCACCTGCTTTACAAGGTTTCAATGCAATACAATTACCTGCGCGGTGCTTCGATATTTGAAACACATCTTGAATGCTATTTGCTGCTTCATCTGCCATAATGGGTACTTTAAATTTAGCAGTCAATCTCGACATACCTTCATAATTCCACGTTGGGAGTGGCTGTTCTACCATCGAAACGCCGCCATCTTCTAAAGCTGCGATGCAATAATTCGCCGTATCTTCGTCCCATGCTTGATTGACATCGACAGTGATCCGCGCTTCGTCTCCAATGGCTTGTTTAATTTGACGTACATGCTCCACATTTTTAAAAGGATCGCCTTTTCCAATTTTCAATTTGAAAATATTATGGCGTTTTTGATGTAAAAATTCCTTCGCTTCTTCAATATCTTGTTCTGTATTCCCACTAGCAAGTGTCCAAGCGATTGGCAATGAGGTATGAATTTGACCACCGAATAATTCAAATGCCGGAATTCCTTTACTTCTTGCTGCCAAATCAATAATCGCTGCTTCTACAACTGTTTTAGCGAAATTATTGCCTCGCACTTGTTGCGATACTTCATGCATAATTTTGTCGAAGTGAATGGGATTCTTCCCAATCACTAATGGCGCAATATACGTGTCAATATTGGCTTTAATCGCTTCTGGCGTCGACTCCCCGTAAGAAGCCCCTCCGATTGTTGCCACTTCTGACCAACCTTCACGTCCTTCTTCATCAGTAACACAGCCGACGACTATCGTTTGTGAAACAATCGTATGCATGGCCAATTGATGTGGTCGTATTGTCGGTAAATCTAGAATATAAACAGCAAAAGAACGTATTTTCATTGTGAACCAACTTTCTATATTTTACTCGATGAAATCGGCTTCTGTATTCTCTTTTAGGTCTTCAATTGTCACACCCGGCATGAGTTCTACCAGCTTTAATTGTTTATTGATAACTTCAAACACGGCCAGTTCAGTGAAAATCATATCGACACTTCTTGTCGAAGTAATAGGATAAGTACATTCTTTTACCAGTTTGCTACTACCATCTTTAGAAGTATGACTCATCGTCACAAATACCTTTTTCGCCCCAACCAATAAATCCATTGCGCCACCGACACCCATAATATTCTTTCCAGGGACAGCCCAGTTCGCAATAATCCCGGTTTGGTCGACTTGAAGTGCACCTAAAATCGCGACATCCACATGGCCACCACGAATCATGGCAAACGAATCCGAACTGTTAAAATAGGAAGCGCCTATCGCTTCTCCGACGGGTAACTTCCCAGCATTCACGAGATTCGGATCCACATCTTCCTCTGCAACATCCGTTACACCAAGCAAGCCGTTTTCAGTATGCAAATAAATATCTTCTGCTTCCATGTACTCTGCTACTAGCGTAGGGATTCCGATGCCTAAGTTGACAACACATGGCCCTTCTAGCTCCTGTGCTACACGCTTTGCGATAAAATGCTGCATATCCGATTTACTCATTTGTGTAGTCATTTACTAACCACTCCATCCTTCGTTAACACTTGTTGTGCTTTGATGATTACGTCGACGTAAAGAAAAGGTGTCACGATTTCTTCTGGGTTTAACTCGCCAAGTTCTACAATTTCATCCACTTCTACAATTACTTTTTTCGCAGCTGTTGCCATAAGTGGGTTAAAATTACGTGCTGTTTTATAATAAACTAGGTTCCCTAAAGTATCCGCTTTATGTGCGCGAATAAGTGCTACGTCCGCGCGGATAGCCTTTTCAAGAATATACTGCACGCCATCAATTTCGCGTTCTTCTTTTCCTTTTGCAAGATCAGTTCCAACGCCAGTCGTCGTATAATAACCACCAAGACCAGCTCCACCAGCACGTAAAGACTCTGCTAATGTACCTTGGGGGAGTAATTCCAGTTCAATCTCCCCTTTTTGGTATTTGTCACCCACATCTCGGTTACTTGTAAAATAAGAGCCGATTCCTTTTTTAATCTTGTCTTGATTCAACAAAATACCAAGCCCTTTGCCTGACTCACCAAGGTTATTACTCACAATCGTAAGATCTTTAACATCTTTTTCAGTCAAGCCATCTATTAATGAAAGAGGTGCTCCTATTAATCCAAAACCACCTACTAAAACAGTATCTCCACTTTTCACAACGGAAAGCGCATCCTGAATATTATCCATAATTTTCGACATCTATTCCACCCCTTATTGCTTCGCTAGTTTTAATGAATCACTAATTTCAAACCACGACGGAATACCAGCCGTTAAAATACAAATGTAGCCGACATCCGCCAAGTCTGCTTCGGAGGCGCCAACTTCTCGTGCTTTATCCATCCACACGACTGCCTCTTCGCCTCTCAACTGTGTAATATAATTACCAACCATATTCAAATGCTTCATACGTGTCGAAACATGTCCATCACCAAGAAGTTTTTGTTCTATTTCCTTCGGGTCGTTTCTTTGAATAACGTTTAGAGAATCAAGTAAGAAACTAGTATCTTCATCACCTAACCAAGTAACCATTGTTTGGAAAATCTCTTCAATCGTTTCAGGTCCTTTTGCTGGTAGCTCAACTGTACGTCCTTTTAAATCGAGGGCATAAGAGAGGGCCTCGAGTGATACTTTCAATGCGTCAGTACCTCCATATAGGTAAGAAACTAAAAAGTATTCAACTAATTCAGGGATTGTTGAACCAAAATCGATGGCCCCTTTCGTATGGTAACCCATAGAACGTGGATACAATCTTGCAGCATTCATACTAGCTAATAATACATCTTTCTCTTTACGCGATAGCGCGCCATCCTGCATAATTTCACCGCGTAAACCTGTGTAATGATCAAGTACTACTGGGCTATAATCATGCATTTTCTGAACCCAACCGGGCACTTCATCGTAAACTTGTTGAAAATAAGCCAATCCTTTACTCATCGATATACCTCCAGTTATTTCTCTAATTTGTTGAGGAAGCCCTCTATTGGAACATTGATGTCTTCACGATTTTCAAATACCATCGTGTAATGATTACAATCGGATATAACCGTTTCAATGTTTTTCGTGTATTGCTGAGTTTGTTCATAGTCTGTTAAATAAAACAGGGGCGGCATGGAACCGATATTACCTTCTGCATAAACGAGTAATACTGGACATTCAATCTGTGAACAAATCTCTTTTGGATCGAACGTATAAAAGCTATCAAAGTCAGTAACAATACGGGCTTCATCTGATTTGTTCTCCCAGTGGTCGTCGACAGGTCCTACTTCGTATTCAACGGTACTTTGTAACACATCATTCCAAACGACGCCTAAGTTCGAGTAGATTTTTTGAATTTCCTCTACGTAATGTTCTTTCGATGTATATTCTCTACTTAGTCTTCCTAAAGAAGGTTGAACAATACCTCTTTGATGTTCAGATGCTTTCGCAGCTCCATCTAGTAAAACCACTGCTCTTGTAGATTTTAATTTACTTGCAACAATCGCTGCTATAAAAGCGCCCATGGAATAACCCATAAGAATCGGATTGTCGATTTTCAGCTCTTTGATCAAACCTAAAATATCTTCAGCATGCTTAAAGATTGATGGTTCTGAATCCATTTCATCACTATTTCCACGGCCACGTAAATCCACTGCTATAAATCGATACGCACCTTTAAACTTTTCTGCATAATAATGCATATTTTTGTGCGTGCCCGTTAACCCATGAATGGCAATAATCGTCCCTTTTTCTCCAGGGTAATCAGCTAATTGAATTTCTTTTCCATTAATGTTAACAGTGTAAAATTCCATCATCTAAACCTCTCCTCTTGTACGTAATGCGTACAAAGTTATGCATTGCGTACACTTATGTTATTAATCATACCAGATTTATCGTAAAAGTCTAATAAAATAGCTGTCAAGATTACCCTGACAGCTATAGAATTAGTAACTTATTCAGTTCGCATTACAAAGTTTAAAGCAGCTTCTTTGTGGTCGCCTTTATCAATCAGTTTTGTTGTTAGTGTTGAACGAACACCGCCGGCAACATCTGTTTCCAACCATTCGTCCCCTTCAAAGAACACTTGCGTGATTAATGTTTCAAATCCTTCGTGTTCGAATTTGATATGGATATGTGCTGGACGGTATGCATGATAACCTGCAGCGAATGTAAATTCACCAGTAGGGCCATTCGTCGGAATTTGGTAAGGGATTGGAACAATTGCCTTGACCTCAAAGTCCCCATTGTCATCCGTGTAAAATTGTCCTCTCAAGTTAAAGTCTGGCGCAGTTGAATCATAGTTTGAATATAATCCATCTGCATCATCTTGCCACCACTCAACCTTTGTTCTCCCAATAGGTCCATTAACAGAACTGACATTCCCAGTAAATGTTAGTTTATCTCCCGGCTCATCATCTCTTTGTGGAATAACAACACTTGAACCTTCAAGCATTGGTGAGTCTTCTTCATAGTAAGGTCCTAATAGGGAAGGCTCAGTTCCTGGAGAATTCTTGTATTTAGCCTCCAACACATGCGTCTCTACGAAAACGTCTAGAAATAGTGGGATTTCTCCGCTTTTACCGAGGCGATCTGCCCATTTTACGAAATTCGTATATTCCTCATGATTAAATTGCTGCTCATCTAAAAAGTTTTTTAAATGTTTAACGAAACCTTCATATGCGCCTAATACTCGTGGATTTTTTTTAGATACTTCTGTCATTTTTATTTCCCCCTTAAGGTTTTGTTGGTCTTTCTCAATACACCGATTATAATACGACTGATTGAAAATGGATATGTAAACGCCTTCATCTTGAAACAAAAAAACAATATCACATTTTTAGGGCTTGCAGAACAGCCACTAAAGTTGTACGCTAGACGTACAGTGTTTCTTCATTCGTACAACTACATCATAACATAGGGGGTATTATGTTTGTCAACAGAAGAATTAAAGGTTTTCAAACAATCTGGTAACTACATTCAATCACTCGATAGAGGATTGCAGGTAATACAAGCTTTTTCACAGAACAACCAATCACTTACAATTAGTGACGTTTCAAAAATAACGGGACTCAGTAGACCGACAGCACGTAGAATTCTGCTTACACTTGAACATCTGGGTTTTGCCGAATCTAATAATAATGTGTTTTCGCTAACAGCGCGCACACTTTCGCTAGGTTATGCTTATCTTTCCTCCAATAACGTTTGGAGTATTGCGCATCCTTTTATGAGAGACTTTGTAAATCTAACAGGCGAATCTTGCTCTGTTTCTATATTAGATGGAACCCATATTATTTACGTTGCCCGTGTGTCAACGAAAAGAATTATGTCTATAAACTTGGATGTTGGATCTAGGTTACCGGCATATGCGACATCCATGGGCCATGTCCTTCTAGCGAACTTACCGAAAGATGAGTTGAATGAATATCTAGAGGAAATCGAATTGGATAAGTATACAAACAAAACGATAATTAATAAAAAAGAATTACTAGGGATATTAGAAGATGTTTATAAAAATGGTTGGGGTGGGGTCGACCAACAATTGGAAGAAGGACTTCGCTCGATTGCTGTTCCAATCCGTAACGCAAATGGAAAAGTAATCGCGGCCATAAATTGTTCGGCACATGCAGGACGAGTTACACAAGAAGTACAGCTAGAAAAATTTTTACCATTACTGCAAATAAGTGCTGAAAAAATTAGTGCTGCCATCAACGCAACAAATGGTTCAACCAACTTATAATTTGGGCAACATTTGCATAATCATACATGGAATCGATACAGTATTTTCGATTAAAAGTCATTATATTAAATTACTAAATAAAGGAAATATATATTCTAGTACACATCTGCAATTGGACTATGGTCCTCCCTATTAATAAAACACGCTACATAACCAGATTTCCGGTTGCATAGCGTGTTTTATTTTTCATTTAACCAATCCACTATATTTATAAAAAGATATTCTTCACAACAACATACATATATACTGTGCTTCATCCATCGATCCCGGGAGTATCGAAGCTCGTGTTGGGTACGGTAGCTTCGGTACATCCTCATCCATAAGGTGGATAACAAATGGATTCGCATTGACTGCTTTAAGCAGGGTATCAGATTCAATTACTATTTCAGCCGGATCCCTTTCGACCATCCATTTCAGGAACAAATAAGGAGCATCATTCCCGGTTCCTGTTTTATATTCTTCTAACAGCCTCTTAGCAGCCGGAAGATTTCCAGCGTAGGCGAAAGCGGAAATCGCTAAGTAGCGTGCACCTTGGTTGTCGGTTGGGTTAATTGTCAACAGTTTTCCGAACAGTTCTGTAGCTTTTTCGAACTGCTCGCATTCATATAACCATACGCCGTATGCGAAAATGGCGCGCATATATGGTCGATTCGTCACAAGTCCCCATACCATTTCAGGTTCTACATCAAACTGGCTTTCCCCGATTTTAATTGCCAATTGAAAAAGATGTTCTGCATTCTTTGCCATCGGTGCCATTTCGGCTTGCAATAAGATAGCATCCACATTTTCGGCGTAGAGTGCATGCGCTTTTTTCGCTAGCCGATAACGTTCTTGGGCTTTTTCAGCATCGTATGCATCATAGGCAATCGCTTGGGCTCTCTGTTTTCGGTCACTCGGTGTAAAAGGCGTATTCATCGTTTCATTCAAATAGCTTTTTGCCTCTTCAATCGTTACACTATCCAACATTTGCATTTTGCAGTACATTTCCCAATTCACTCTTTCCGTCATCCATGGGTCTGTCCCAACCATATAGGCAGTAGTTGTGTCCCCGTGATCATTCATACTCTCAGACAGCTCCGCAAAGACAGCGGAAAGTGCTTCCGCATGCTTTTTCATTGAACCGACGGAAACACCGAACATTTTCGCAATATCTGCCTGCGAATAAAATGTATCACCAAGCGCTCCATGATCATAAGCGGTTTTAAAAACCGCCGCCGCAATAATTTCAGGCTTCCTAAAAACCACCTTCTCTTTTAACATGTATGTAATGGCAATTAGTTTGATAAATTCATGAAATTCATTCGGTACATTGTGACGTTTTAATTCGCTCACAAGAATGACCATTACTTCCTGCTGTTCTGGAAACATCTCGTTCTCCACTATATCATCCATGTTAGAAACTTCTCGGTCTATAATTGCTTTGTAAATATCAAGCATATGCATTATAAAGAATTCGTAACTGTTATCGGCTTCGCTCGTTTCCGCCATCGATCCAATACTCTGCGCAAAACTTCCGTTCCTATCATAAATAAACGTCGTTCCATCTAGGATCAGGATGCCATTTTCATGTATTCTGTTATCAGGTAGCACAACTCCGAAAACAAGTAGATCCTTTTCAACTTTCATATCATTCTTAAGTGCGATGCGATAAGTCTGATGCCCCAGTACCTCATCCACAAGCAAATGGTCCTCTTGGATGTCTATCACTTTTCCAAAAAGCACAAACGGATTTTCCCATGCCTCAATCAGCAAACGTGTCACAGAACGAATCGGATTGTTTAGCACTTTAACCAAATACCTCTTCCACAAATCACGACGGATAACGAACAGAAAATATTCAATAACCGATTGCTTGATTTTTCTAGGTTCCATCCTACCTCCAAGTTTGCTCATCCACTTTCTTTCATACCGTTCTAACTCCACATTATTCGCTCGGTCGTCCAATTCGGTTGAAATGAAAGTGATTAATATCCGATTAAGCTCTTCTTCGATAAGATCCCCACTGGAAAGTTCATTTTTCAACGCACAACATTTTTTATATTTTTTCCCACAACCGCATAGGCAGGGATCGTTACGACCAACCATTTGGCACACACCCTTTTTATTCTATTGTATCAAAAATAAAAATTGAAATGTGTGAAAATATTATCTATTTGGTACTTTCTGCATTAAGTTAGCATTCTTGTTTGTTTTGTTTGTTTTAAAAACGTATTGGCATTAGTTACTAAACCATTTCCACCCCTATCGCACCACTACTTCAACAATAAAAAAACACCGAAAACCTATCGACATCTAGTCGAATGGGTTTCCGGTGTTTTTTGTTTATTGTCGATCGACAAGTCCGCTATGCAGGATCCATCTGTTCTTCATCTGATACCCACCCTTTCCTCGAAGTCCTCGTGTATGGATTATAACTCCTATTATATCAACTCACAGCTTAGAAAGCTAATAGTTATTAGATTTTTCAGTCAACTGATTAATAACAGATTTTCATCCGATAGTCATGTTACTATTTTATGAGCCCGAATCATATTTCACCTATGCGACTGAAATTAGTTTTTCGGATTAGTATTCATGCTTGTATTAATATATACTTGCTGACCCCGAAATAAAAAATGACCGCACCTCTTTGTATAGAGGAACGGTCCTGTGTTTCATTATATAAGCTGTTTTATCAGAGCTTATTTAAATGGTATTTTCATTGCTTCAGCCATCAGTTTTGGAAAATCTGTATTTTCGATTAGTCCTGCAAATTTATGGGCTTGTGGGCCATAAGCGTAAACAGGGATATCTGTTCCAGTATGTCCAGTGTGCGTCCAACCAACAGATGCATGCTTGGAAATGATTGAGTTAATCTGGAATGCTGGACTGCTTGCTTGTTTGATTTGGTTAATTTCAGTTTCTGATAATGTCATGCCCGTATATTCCAATACGATTTCTTGAATATTACTTTTTTCTTCATTTAATTGTGATGCCATGAAATCGCCTGTTGCTGTCACATCTTTAAGGATTTCCAAATTGGCATCTGATCCACCGTTACCGCCGACAGACATACCACCAGTGTCATGGTCTCCTGCGATGACGACTAACGTTTTCTTATCTTTTTTCGCAAAATCCAGTGCAGCTTCTACTGCATTTTCAAAAGCTTCAGCGTCTTTCATCGCCCATGCTGCATCATTATCATGACCAGCCCAATCGATTTGACTACCTTCAACCATTAAAAAGAACCCATCTTTATCATTACTTAAAACGTCGATAGCTGCTGATGTCATTTCTTGCAAGCTAGGCTCATCAGTGTTCTCACGGTCCAATTCGGGAGATAAACTATCCTCCGCAAAAAGACCGATTAATTTATCTGTTTTCTTTACATTCGTTAAGGATTGCTTCTCGGATACAATTTCATAACCATCCTGTTTTGCTTTATTTAATAAATCATCACTAAAATACTTTTTACCCCCACCTAGAAGAACATCAACATCACTTTGAAGGAGTTGTGGTGCAATGTCTTTTTCATTGGCGCGCGTTTCAACATGCGAACCGAACACTGCAGGTGTGGCATGGGTAATTGTTGAAGTTGCGACCAATCCCGAAGATTTCCCGCTCTTTTCAGCAGATTGTAAAATCGTTTCGAGTTTATTGCCGGCTGGATCCATGCTGATTACCCCATTGTTCGTTTTCGTTCCGGTTGCCATTGCAGTTCCAGCTGCGGCAGAATCCGTCACTGCCGAGTTTGCAGAATATGTCCTGTGCATACCAACGAGATGTGGATCCATTACCGATTCTTCCCCTTTATACAATCGATAATTTGTCGCATACGAACTGGAGTATCCATCTGGAATCATAAAAATGATGTTCTCTACTTTTTCATTCGATTCGGGATTTTTTGCTTCAGCGGGTTGCAGTGACGTGATCCCTGCAAAACTTCCTACAGTAAAACTCCCAGCAATCGCAATGATCATCATCTTTTTCTTCAACGTTTTCTTCAATTAAACTCCTCCTTCGAAGTATCGTACAGCTTAACTCTATCTCCAATTTGTTAACGTGGTATTAAGCTAGTGTGTCTATGGTGTTAATCTTCATTGTATTGAACTAGCTAAACTTTAGGAGTAATCTATGAAAAAAGTTAAAACCAAAAGATCAGCCATTCACGTAGATGGCTGATCTTTAGTATTCCTATATAGGGAACGATAAAATGACGTCAACTAGTGGATGCACGATAAGTTAGATTTTCACTGTATACAAATGCTTCACTAATTCACGGTTTTTAGCTTTAAAAATATCATTATGTGAAGAGACCATTCCCTGTCCATACGCATCTGGCTTAATATATTGCTTCGCTTTATTCACTGCATTTGCCGCATCTTGAAATGCCCCTGCGATTAAATGAAGCTTTCCTTCGTGATTCAAAACATCACCCGCTGCATACAGTCCTGAGACTGATGTTTCACTCATTGGATTACCTGCAATACTGTATTCATCTTCCATTTCAATATTTAATCCACTATTTGAGGTCAACTCTTTATCACGATCATAGCCATGATTAATAATCACTTCATCAACAGACAACTGAATAGAATTGCCATCTTCTCCTCTAACTAACTCCACCTTCTCAATGGTTTCATGGTCACTCGCTGCAATGAGTTTTTGGATTGATGTATTTAATAAGCACTCGACAGAACTATTAAATAGCCGTGATACTTCTGCCTCATGCCCCTTCAACATGTCTTTACGGTAAGTTAAATAGACTTTTTTCGCAATCGGTTCCAATTCATTCGCCCAGTCAACTGCAGCATTACCGCCTCCTGATATCAATACGGTCTTCCCTTTAAAACGTACAAGGGATTTTACAGTATAATGCAAATTAGAAACCTCAAAACGTTCAGCACCTTCAATTTCCAATTTTGTTGGTTTCAAGATTCCCCCACCAACAGCTAAAATAACTGTTTTAGATAAATGCTTTTGGTTCGTAGATGTCTGAATAACAAAGTTGCCTTCATCATCTTTGTTAATCGACGTCACTTTTTCACCTAATACAAGCTCAGGCTCAAAAGTCAGTCCTTGCTGAACGATTTGTTCAATTAGTCGTTCTCCTGAAACAGGTGTAAGTCCCCCTATATCCCAAATCATTTTCTCCGGATAGACATGCACTTTTCCGCCTAAATAAGGTTGGAATTCAATGATTTTTGTTTTCATTTCCCGTAAACCACTGTAAAAAGCGGAATAAAGTCCTGCAGGGCCACCGCCAATAATCGTTACATCATACAGCTTTTCTGAATTCATCATCAAAGCCCCTTTTATAGTTAGTCATTTTTACTTTGTTCAACAAGCATGTCTACAAACAAATCAATTTGCTCATAAATTGCAATCGGATCATACCTGTAATACGTATCAAAATCATTGTAAAACACTTGATTATTCTTCATTGCGTCCAATCCTTGCCAAATGGACGAGTCCTTCAAGTTATTTAAAGCCTCTCCTTTTTTCTCAGGATCATAAGTCGTCAAAAACATATAGTCTGCAGCGTACTCTGGCAATACTTCCATTGACAGCTGGAGTGTTTGTTCTTCATTTTTATTTTCATGTGGCATGTTAAGTTCTAACGCATTATATAGGGCTTGTCCCCCACGTCCTGCATTATCTCCAAAGATCCATAGTTCACCTTTATCCGTTAATTCATAAATACCGAATGTCGCATCTGCATCAATAATCGCAGAAATCTTTTCTCTACCCTCTTTTGCTTTCTGATCATATTTGCTGATGAATTGCTCTGCTTCCTCATGATTGCCCGTAATCTCTCCAAATAATTTGATCGTTTCTTGAATATTTGTTGCCGTTCCATATGGAATATGAAGCGTTGGTGCAATTTCTGAAAGTTGTTCGAAATTTTCATCATACATAACAACAATTAAATCCGGTTCCAGTTCCAGTACTTTTTCAACATTTACCGGCTGACCAATCTCGACAGCGTCCTTTAGTAAATCCTTGATGAATGGATTATCGAATGCTGTTGGCTCGACACCTACTACATTTCCTCCAACAGAAAGTAACTCTCCACCGTAAAAGTCAGTCACAATTCGCAATGGCTTTTCAGGGATTTCAATCGTTCCTTTTACTGTGTCAAACCCCCGGTTCTCCACGATTTGTTGCTCTACTTCTGTTTCTTTTATTTCCTTCTCTGTCGATTTATCTGGTTCTTCACTACCAGCGGAGCATGCACCAAGTATCAATATGAGGCACAGTGTTAATGTAATTCTCATAAACGCATTTAATGGTTGAAGCATTTCTACATTTCCCCCTCTGGGTATTTCAATATCCCCATATATTGTTTTTCTACCACCCTTACATTTGTTCAACATCAATAGTGAAAAAAGAAGCTAGTGCTGATAGTAATTCTGACTCAGAACTAGCTTTTCCGTTAAATTGGCCACTTGTACTACTACAAGCAGCAATCATCATAGCTAGCATACGAGAAGTAGACAAAAGATAAATTGAGATTTATTCTTAAACATTGAAATTCCCCTATTGATAACGATTTTCATTCTCAATGAAAAATTAAAAAATTTTCAACTACGGCAATTTTATTTGGTAAGCGATTCAACAACGCCATCAATAATTTGAGTGTTAGCGATTGGTCCTGAGTATAACCAGCTAGTCTCAGCGTCATATTCATAAATATGGTCATTTTTCACCGCGGGAATGTTTTTCCATACTGGATCCTGTAACATTTCTGCGCCATTTCCTTTATCACTATTGATCAAGAAGATATGATCTGCATCTAATTCAGCTAATCGTTCCAAGGAAATCTCCGACCAATTTCCTGTAGCGCTGCTTGAAATTTCTTTGACTACATTTGGAGTTGAAAGTCCAAGATCACCGTATAAAACAGCTCCACTGGATACATTATCGCTAACTATAAAGAATGTATTATTAACGAGCCAAATGGCAGCAGCTGATTCCTCACCAATTGAGTCCTGTATGATTTCTTTTGAATCCGTTGCTTTTTTTTCATATTCTTCTAATACCTGTTTTGCCTCATCCGTTTTCTCGAAAATCTCGCCTAATTTTAATAGTTTATCGCGCCAATCACTGTTATTCTCTACTTCAAGCACATATGTAGGCGCAATTTTTGAATACTGCTCGTATTTCCCCCCTTCCACAGCTTCCGCAGAACTCATAACGAGTAAATCCGGTGAAAAGCTGGTCACGACTTCAAATGGAAGGTCATGCGGGATCGTCGGTACGTCTTTTAAATAATCTTGTAAATAATTTTGAATCGATGCGCCGTCATTCACTGTCCACTGCGCAAGAGGCGTTATTCCGAGTGCTACTAAATTATCTTCTAAATATGAAGCAATAATACGCTCAGGTTTTGCAGGAATCGTCACTTCATGCCCCATTGCATCTGTTAGTATACGTTCCGATGAAAGTTCTTCAGTTACCTGTTCTGTTTCGTTATCTTTGGTTTTCTCACCATTTTCACTAGTATCGCCGCACCCTGCCAAAGACAGTGATAGTACTAAAAAACTAGACATGATTCCAGTTCTTTTTTTATTAGTTAACATCGATTCATTCTCCTACTATTCGTTTTTTGTCAAAAAATAATAATCTTAAAGGGAACAAGAACTTCATAATTTTTTTACAGATGATGGCTCAGTTATATCAATCTTTCAAGCGCGATAGGAGGTAAAGGAAGTACGGCGCCCCAATCACAGCGACGACAATCCCAGCTGGAATTTCTGATGGCTGCAGTATAAAGCGACCAAGCGTATCCGCAACAAGGACCAACAACCCCCCAGTCAATGCCGCAGCTGGGATTAAATATTGATGTCTAGATCCAACTAGTTGACGGGCCAAGTGAGGACCAATCAGCCCTACAAAACCGATACCACCACTAACTGACACGCTAGCTCCAGCTAAGCCGACTGCTGCAGCAAGTAATACACGCCGCTCCTTCTCAATCGATGCACCTAAGCCAGTAGCTGTTAAGTCCCCTAAATTCAGCACGTTCAATACACGTGCTTTCATAAATACAAATGGAATTAAAACGAGGATCCATGGCAACAAAGCCAATACAAACTTCCAATTTGACCCCCAAATACTGCCCGCCAACCAAGTAGCAACAAATTGATAATTCTCTGGATCTAAGCGTAGTGTTAAAACTATCATGACCGAACTAATACCCGCTGCAACTGCCACACCCGTGAGCAGTAACCGCATAGGTGAAATTCCCTCATGTCGTTTATAGGCTAACGAATAAATGTTCACTGCTGTTATGCCTGCTCCTAAAAACGCTAAGACAGGTAGTATAAAGACAGGTGTTGCAGTAGTTGATGGATAAAAAGATATAAATAACATGACAGCTAGGCCTGCACCTGCGTTGATTCCTAAGATGCCTGGATCGGCCAAAGCATTGCGCGATATCCCTTGTAACACACAGCCCGATACCGCCAGTCCCATCCCTACCAATACCGCAATAACTATACGTGGTAATCGAAACTCAAATAGAATTAGGTGTTGTTTATCCGTTCCGAATCCAAACAGCGTGCGAATCACTTCAAGCGGTGTCAATCTTATAAATCCCGTATTCATGCTAATCATGAACGCAACAACAATAAGCAGTCCAAGAACACCGATGATTATCAAATTTTTAGTATTGGCCCTTTGTTGATTATTCGCCTTATTAATCTTTTCTTTCATAGTTCTTTTCCTCCTTTTCGTGCAAGATACAGGAAGAATGGTACTCCAATTAAAGCAATCAATGCGCCAATCGGGGTTTCATATGGAGGATTAATCATTCGTGCTCCGAGATCCGCTAAAACAACTAAAAGACCACCAAGCACAATGGAACAAGGAATAATCCAACGATAATCATGACCAACTAGAAAACGAGTAAGGTGAGGAACGATTAAACCAACAAAACCAACGGCTCCTACCACAGAAACAGCAATTCCAGCTAGGATTAGTACGATAATCATCCCAGCAAGTTTAATGGTCTTTGTTCGTTGACCTAGCCCAATCGCCACTTCTTCTCCAAGACTTAAGAGTGTGATTGAACGTGATAGAATCAGTGCACCGATCATCGCAACGATAATCCATGGGGACATGATTTGAAGATGAACCCATTTCGTACCCGATACACCGCCAGCATACCAAAAGGCTAAATCTTGCCCAATACGAAAATATAGTGCAACGCCTTCGCTGAGTGCTCCAAACAAAGGACTTACTGCCGCTCCAGCAAGGACAAGTCGCATCGGAGTCAACCCGCCTCGTGACATCGAACCGACTCCGTACACGATTCCAACTCCTACACCAGCACCTAAAAAGGAAAACATGATTAAGTACAGATATGAAAGGCCGGGTGCAAAAGCAAAACAGAGTGCGAGCATAAATGCAGCACCGGCATTCAGGCCCAAAAGACCGGAATCCGCTAGTGGATTTCGAGTCATCCCCTGCATTAGTGCACCAGCTACAGCAAAACATGATCCAACGATTGCTGCACCAAGAACGCGCGGCAGACGTATTTCTAGTATAATTTGATGCTGTGTTAGATCAGGGTTAAATTGAAACACAGCCGTCCAAACAGTCGCTAACTTAATGTCCGCAGCTCCAAATGAAATAGAAAGGCCAATCGCAATTATTAATGCAACAATACCTCCGCACAAAACAACTACCGCCACAACGGAATGTGAGTGTTTCTTGATTTCTATTAATTTTTCTATCTCGGCAGTAGCCTCCGCTGAAGTAGACATACATTTCCTCCCCACAACAAACTTCCAAACGATTTTCCTTATTGAGAAAAAAGGTTACCGTTCCTTCTGACACAATTGATACGATAGACAAATTGGATTTTCACTAAATGGACAAGTTGTAATCCTAGCGTCTATGTTAAATACTAGCTGTAAATTTGAGCAAGTCATCACTTCTTCTGGTGTCCCCTCTTTCATCAATGTGCCATCTTTCATGGCAATCAAATAATCAGAAAAACGGGATGCATGGTTCAAATCGTGAAGCACCATGACAATCGTCCGACCTTCCTCCTTATTAAGTCGCTGTAAGAGAAGTAAAACATCCAGTTGATGTGCTAAATCTAAATATGTAGTTGGCTCGTCGAGAATTAGAATTTCAGTGTCCTGCGCAAGCGCCATCGCAATCCACACGCGTTGCCTTTGTCCACCTGATAATGCTTCAACAGGTCGATCCTTAAACTCATTTAACCCGGTTACTTCAATTGCCCAATAAATATACTCATAATCTTCTTTTTTTAATGAACCGAATCCATTTTGGTGAGGAAAGCGGCCGTAGGAAACCAATTCAAATACAGTAAGCCCACCTGGTGCATTCGCCGATTGCGGCAAAATCGCCATCTTCTTAGCAACTTCTCTCGTTTCTAACTGATGGATTGCACGTCCGTCAAGATAGACACCACCGCTTTTTGTTTTCAGCACGCGCGATATAGCTTTTAATAATGTAGATTTCCCACAACCATTTGGCCCAATAATCGTAGTTATCTTTTTTTCAGGAATAGAGACACTTAAATCATCTATTATTAGTGTGTTTGAGTAACCAATCGCAACTTGATTTACTGTAATCGCTGACATGTACTGTACTTCCTCTCCTACTAATAATCGTATCGACTGATTAAGGTTTCGTTCCTTCTATAATATTTCTATGGAGTAGTATCTACTTATTAATTGATAACGATTATCAATCTCATTTATATACTAGGTTCTTTTTAGAAGACTGTCAACAGTTTGCTGGAGTTAAAGTGAGATTTTTTTTAGTGGACAATCTTTCATCGCCATTTTCACTGGAGTATTTCCGGCACGCTTTCGGCGAATTAATTACGACTGTTATACCGAGGGGGCAGTATGGCTATCTTGTTGTGATTAATTGCCTGTCGCGTACCTACAATCTTCAAGTGAAAAACACAGTTTCTTTGAAAGAAAAGAATAGATGGCTTTCTATAGAGTTTGTAAGTGCCCGAAGATGAAATTTCGGGCACTCTAGCACCTTGTACAAAGCATACTTTAGGAAAGATTATGTGATGCTTTAGAAGAAAGTGACTCTTCCCTAGAAAGAATGTAGAGAGGTGATAGTAGAAGGATTGAGCTGCCAAAATTGTATCTTTGGCAGCTTATCTTTCGTCCCGAAAAGCTTCGGCACTTTTTGTAATTGTGCCTTTGGAGAGCGACGGATGAACAAACACTATAAGATTACCGAAAAAAACAGCAGCGATGCGACGAAGTCGCATCCCTGCTGATTAAGACATCTCGATAATGGTATAGAAGTTTGTTCAATTCAAAGCGATTCAAAGCAACTATACACGTAGCGCGCAGTGTGTTATCAAGTTACTTAGTGATTATTTTTAGTCACTTGACAAGCGTGTTGTGTTTTTACTAATAAAAACAAGGATATCTATGCCGTAACGGCAAGGATATCCTTATTTAATATATAATTTTTCCATATCAAATCTTATGTGTGATGGTGTCGGCGGGAGTCTACCCCCACATCTTACTTGGTTTGATTATTTTATGATGAAAAAGCTTCACCTGTTTTTGCCATGTTGCGAAATGGATATTTTATTTCAAAATTCACTGCACTCATAATGATTTTTTATTAGTTAATTTATCTTTCAACTCGCCAATCTTATCTCGTGCCTGCCCTTTATACTTATCAACTTTGTCACTATCCATTGCAGCACCGATCTTGTCTTTCACTTCACCAAGTTTATCCTGCGCTTGCCCTTTATACTTGTCAACCTTGTCACTTTCCATTGCTGTATCTACTTTATCTTTGGCTTTGTTAACAGCACCTTTTACTTTGTCGGAAAAATTGTTGAACATACTAAAACCCCCGCTGTCTTGTTTATTTAACTATATACCTGACGTCCATTTTAGTAAATTCTAAAGGAACTCCGCTAGAAATTAAGTCATAATAAGTATGTTTCTAAAAAATGATACCTGGAATATGCCAAGTTTAGTTGACTAGAAACACGCTCTGTTCAATTTGTTTCATTTCATAGAAGTAACCTTTTTTATCCATCAATTCTTCGAATGTTCCAGCCTCGACTATGGTTCCATGGTCCATCACAATGATTTGATCCATCTTCTCTAATCCTGTTAAGCGATGGCTAACGACAATAACTGTATCCTCTTTTGCTTTTTCAAATAAATAGCCCATGATATGTGCCTCGGTTAATGCATCAATGGATGAGGTTGGCTCATCTAATAGCCATAAAGGTGATTTTATGAGCAGGGCTCGGGAAATAGCGAGACGTTGTTTTTCTCCACCCGAAAGATTCTCCCCTTTTTCTAAGACTTTATCATCTAAAGAAAATTGTCCAAGCTTCACCTGTTCCAACATGTCTTCCATTTCTGTGTCACTTAATCCATCACTGGCAAGCAGTAAGTTATCTCGTATGGTTCCAAAGAAAAAGTGATTTTCTTGTAATACTACATTTGTATTTTCCCAAATAGACTCTTGTGATAAATGATCAATCGAATCATTGTTAAAACGAATCTGACCTTGGTCTACATTATAAAACTTTAAAAGCAACTGCAATAACGTTGATTTTCCAGAACCACTTGGACCGACTATGGCTGTTTTCGAACCAGCTGGAAATGTTGTAGTTACATTTGTTAACGTATTACGTGTTTCATCTGGAAAAGCAAAAGTTACATCCTTCACTTCAATAGAAGGAACCCCTTGAATAGAACGATTTTCAAAAACTTCTTGTGGTTTCTCTTGAACAAAGTCTTTACCAACAACTGCGGTAAGTCTTGACGCAGCTTGCCGACTCTCTTCTAAATAGCTTGGGAAAGCTGCCATGGAAGTTGTATTCTCAAATACTGTCAATGAAACCATGACAAACATCGCAAGGTAAATCCCATTTAGTTGACCATCTGCCACTAAATATGCGCCAACACCTAGAACAACCAATGATATGAGGAGCGATAGAAATTTGTTAGCAGCCTGGCTGAACAAGTTATGAATACTTTCACGTTCTTGTTCATCTAAGTAGGCATGTACAGATTGATGCAGTTCGCCTTCTTTTTCTTCAAGTTGTTGGTGTATTTTTAAATCACGAAAGCCATAAAGAAATTCTGTCACTTTGGTAGATAATTCTCCGCGTCTCTGTCTCACCAGTCGATCCACTTTTCGTTGCGTTAATGCAAAAATTGATGGAACGACAAAGGTAGTTACCAGAAGACCGATGAATACAACCAATGCTACTTCCATTGAAAACAGTGCTGTAAAAAAGATTGTACATAGAAATACTAATAGTAAAACAACTGGTGGGTAAAACACGCGCAAAAAGAAATTTTGTAATGCCTCCACATCACCCACAACTCTAGCAAGAAGATCTCCGCTTCGATATTTGCGGAATATCGTTGGTGCTAATGGTTCTAACCGCTCGTAAAAGGAAACACGCATATTACTTAACATCGTAAATGTCCCTCGATGAGAAAAATAACGTTCTCCGTAGCGACTTAATGCTGATATGATTCCTAAAATCTTAACCGACACAACGATGATCATTAACGTATAAATTGACGGTGTTAAAGCCGCCTTGGAGATTAAATACCCACTGGATGCAAATAAACTAACAGCTGTTATCCCTGATATAAACCCGCAGACAATAGAATAGAAAATATCCTTTTTTTCTACGAATAATATCTTGATAACAAATCCTAAGTTATTCAATTTGCCATCCCTCCTTGTTGAACAGACACCATATGACGATACGTTTCCACCGATTCCAGCAGTTCCTCATGTGTACCAGTTGCCAAGAGTTCTCCGTTTTCCAAGAAAATAATCTTGTCTGCATTTTTAATCGTATGAAGCCTATGAGCCACTGTAATGACCGCGGAAGCTTTAGATAATTCCTTAATAGAAGCTTGCAAGATTTTCTCAGTCCGAAGATCGAGGCCAGTTGTCGGCTCATCAAACAGAATGACAGATGGACTTTTTAGGAATGCTCTAGCGATGGCAATTCGTTGTTTTTCTCCACCTGAAAGGTCTCTTCCCCCTTCACCAATAGGTGTATCATAGCCATGTTCAAGTGAAGCCACCAACTCGGAAATTCCAGCCTTTTCAGCAGCTTGTACGATTTCTACTCGAGTCGCATTCAAACGTCCGCCTATCGCAATATTTTCGGCAATTGTTCCTGAAAACAAATATGGGTTTTGTGAAATATAACTTAAATGATCAAACCAATCTTTTTCTTTAAAGTTTGACCTTGGTTTCCCATTAATAAGCATTTCTCCCTCTGAAACTGAAACAAGTCCAGCAATCACATTTAATAGGGTTGATTTCCCTGCGCCAGTTTTACCGACAATGGCTACTTGTTCATTTGGAACAATTTCTAGCTGAATGTTTTTTAATGTAAATGCATCTTCTCCATAAGTAAATCCTGCACCACGCAATTCAATTGTCAGTGGTACTACTCTTTCCAGGCTTTCCGCTCCCCATAAGACAGGTTTCTCTGTTTCACTTAGTTCATCAGCTAGCTTTTTAGCCGCCCCCATACTTCCCCTACCCGTATGAAAAGCACTGCCTAAGTCTTTCAGTTTTGTGTAAAACTCTGGAGCCAATACCAACATAAAAAATGCGGTTAAAAATGCTAAATCTTGAAAAACGATTAAACGAAGGGCCAGTTCTAGGGCAATGATCCCCATACTCAGCATCGAAATGAATTCCAATACTAACGAATTTTGAAATGCAATTTTAAGTACTTCCATCGTAGCATCACGAAAATCAAGACTACTTTTTCGTATTGTTTCTTTTTGTTCTTTGGAACGACCAAGTAATTTAAGTGTTGTCAGCCCCTGTAACGTATCAAGAAACGCTCCCGAAAAAGCAGCCATTTTATCCAATTGTTCTTCGGATTTGTCCTTTGTTTTGAAACCGATAATCATCATAAAAATCGGAATAAAGGGTGCGGTGATCAAAATAATCAGTCCAGTGGCAATATGTTGTGTGAAGATGACCACTAGAATGATTAGTGGAATGATAGTAGCTTGTATTACTTGAGGAATATAATCGCTAAAGTAACTATCAATTTCATCCACAGTATCCATCATTACACTTACTTTTTTACCAGACTGTCCTTGAAGTGATGATTGCGCTGTACTATTTGAGAATTTATTTAAAAGGTTTGTTCGAAGATTCCCTTTAACCTGTGAAGCCATTTTCACTCCAGTTCTCCCACTCAAATATTGAAGGATTGTTCTTGCGAAAAACGCGAAGAACAATCCTATCAATAGCGGTATAACATCAGAGAATGTTGCATCTTTTAAAAAGATACGATCCACAACTGAGACTAATAAATAACCCTGTCCTACAATTGCAACACTTGTTGTGACAGCAAAAATGACCAAGAGAACCAGCTTTCTTTTCTGTTCTAATGCTAATTCTTTAAGTCCAACCATTGCTTATACCTCCTGAAAAATGAGCTAATTTAGAGTAGTTTCTAAGTAGACAAACTGGAAATCAGAATCCACTACTACTAAACCTTTAACTTTATTTTTCTTTTGTAACAGATCCATCTTTTGGAGCAGCCCAGAACACAACTACAATCGCCGCGAAAATTACGATAAATGGAGCGCCAAAGATTAGAAAGTCATTTAGCATTCATCTCACTCCTTTTTCTTCGTTCCTTTGACATAATCTTTATCAAATAAGAAGAGTTTTAATAATAGGTAAATTGAAGGTACTAGCAATATCAATCCTAAAATGAACACCACAATTAGTGAAATGGCCATTGCATCATTTGTAAAACCTTCGTGAATCGTTAGATATGGATAAAGCAAGTATGGATAAAGGGAAATTCCATATGCATAAAAGGCTAGAGCAAACTGCCCTACTAATAGGCCAACTGCCAATCCATAGTTTTTTTGCTTCCACAAAAGCCATACTGTCCCAATCCATAATAGGAACGATAATCCAAACATCCACCATAAATCTAAAATACGGTCAAAATGTTCTGGATTGTGAGAACTTAATTCGTAAATGATGCCTACTGCCGCAATGATTAAAGGGAAAGCCCAGAACATTGCATATTTACGCATTAAGTTTGTTGCTCCTATATCTTCTGCTTTGTTTGAATACCAGGTAAGGAAAACAGCTGAGATATACAGGACTGCAACAATCGATAAAACGACAATAGACCATGTTAAAGGACTCGTAAACAATGCTCCGTAGTCTAAAACAGGATTACCATCAATCATGGACATAAATCCACCTTCAGAAATGGTAAGAACTATGGATAATGCTGACGGGACCAATACGCCTGCAATTCCATACATGAAGGCATATCCTTTATGACCTTTTGATCCGTACAGTTCAAATGCATAATACGAACCTCGAATAATCATTAAGATTAACGCAATACTCGCTGGAACAAGAAGGACCGTTCCATAATAGAAAGCTGTTTTTGGGAAAAATCCAACAATCCCAACAAAGAAGAATACGAAAAACACATTCGTAACCTCCCAAACTGGAGAAAGGTATCTCTGAATAATTTTTGAAACCACATGTTGTTTACCAGTTATTATACTGAAAGCATTAAAAAATCCTGCCCCAAAATCAATTGACCCCAAGATGACATAACCAAATAGAAATGTCCAGAGTACTGAAATCCCGATTATTTCTAAACTCATGACGTTTCACCACCTTGTGTAGCTTCTTGTTGTTCTAGTTCTAGCTCAACTGGATTATTCTTAAACATCCGACGAAGTACGACAATGGTTCCAATTCCTAAAAACAAATACAATATCCCAAAGAGAATTACCATTAATCCAACATAATCACTGGACGTTGCTGCTTCTTCGATCGTCATTATTCCACGTAGAATCCATGGTTGTCGACCAACTTCAGCCATCCACCAGCCAGCTTCAATTGCAAGGAATGAAAGGGGACCTCCAAGAACAATGAGCCAACGATACCATTTAGATTTTACGAATGACCATGCCCGTTTGATCCCTATCCAATAGACAAGAGAAAGAACTACCATGAATCCTCCAATCGTAACCATTAAATCGAAAAAGTAATGGATAATAAGTGGTGGCGTTTCTTCCTTAGGAAATTGGTCTAATCCGATTACTTCTGAATTCGGATTTCCGTGTGCTAAGATACTGAGTCCATAGGGTATCTTGAGCTCATATTTCACTTTTCCTTCTTCATCCAAAACTCCATACATTAGGAGTGGTGCTCCTTCTTCCGTGTCAAAATGCCATTCGGCTGCTGCTAATTTTTCTGGTTGGTACTCTGCTAAATATTTACCTGAAAAATCTCCGATTAATGCTGCCGCAATGGAAAATACAAGTCCTATTTTCATGGTTAAATAAAGTGCTTTCTTATGATAAACATGTGTCGAACCTTTTATCAATTTGTAAGCTGCAATGGCTGCCAGCATAAACGCAGCTGTCATATACGACGTTGCAAGAACATGGGACACTTTCGTCGGCATCGACGGGGTAAACATTGCTGCAATTGGATTTGGATTTACCAGTTGCCCGTTCACAATATCAAAGCCTTGTGGAGAATTCATAAATGCATTTACTATGGTAATGAATAGCCCTGAAGCCGCCGCACCAAGAACAACAGGAATGAGAAGCATAAAGTGTTTACGTTTATCTTTAAATCGATCTCCCGTGTATGCATATATCCCTAAAAAGATGGCTTCAAAGAAGAAGGCAAATACTTCTAAAAATAGAGGCAGTGCTATAATATTTCCTGCCAGTTCCATGAAGTTTGGCCAAAGTAATGAAAGTTGTAATCCAATTGCTGTTCCAGTTACAACACCTACAGCAACAGTGACAGCAAACCCACGAGCCCAACGTTTAGCCATCAAGATATAATGATCGTCTTTTTTCTTAATACCCACCCAATGTGCAATCATGATTAAGAGTGGAACCCCTACCCCTATCGTTGCGTAAATAATGTGAAATGAAAGGGTAAGTAGTGTTAGTACACGACTACCAAATACTGGATCATCAAATAACAATTTCAATCCGCCTCCTTTTACTCAATATCTTTTCACAAGCTCTGCTTTGTATATATTATAAAACTCGAGTAACGATAATACTATTTTCATGTTGTAATCCAATTTTAACTGCAATTGAATGCTAGTAGGTGTATATCTTGTGACAGTAACGACGATAATGTGAACGCGATTGTTCCTGACGTTTTTAAGTGTATGGGGGCAGACCCATTTTGAATAAGAGAATATAGTTGTAAAATGATGATTCACTTAACCACCTAAATGCTACCCTCACTGTATTTGCATACAAAAAAACCGAATCTCGGGTCTTTTTTCAAAGAGTCCGAAATTCGGTTGATTGTTTAATATTCAGCACCTAGAGTACGTCTTCCTTATTTCGCCAAAAACCCATCCTGAATAATCAATTCTATAGATCTTTTAGATCGCGTGATGATTTAATAAAGAATGACATAATCAGCCCAATAATTGCAAGTATCAATCCGAAAATAAAAGCAGTTTGAACGCCCGCGGTTAAAGATTCACTAATTGCCGACGAACTAGCCGGATCTGATAGTTTATTCAAATAACTGGTTTGTGAAGCTGACATAATTGTAATTGCAACGGCCGTACCGATTGCACCAGATACTTGTTGCAATGTGTTCATCAAAGCAGTTCCATCTGGATATAGGTCTCTTGGAAGTTGGTTCAGTCCATTTGTTTGGGCTGGCATCATTACCAAAGAAACACCTATAAATAAAAATGAATGCAAGAAAATAATAAGTAATATAGACGTTGTTGTCGTTAGGTTCGACAAGCTCCACAACATAATTACCATAATAATAAATCCAGGTGTAACGAGTCCCCTTGGTCCGTATTTATCAAAAAGGCGACCCGTTATCGGAGACATGATTCCATTTATAATCCCCCCCGGTAACAAGACAAGTCCCGCCGTAACCGCAGCTAACCCAAGGCCCGTCTGCAAGTATAAAGGTAAGAGAATCATTGAAGACAAAATGACCATGAAAGTAACAAAGACGCTTAAGACACCTAGAGTAAACATCGGATATTTAAATGCACGCAGGTCTAGCATCGGCGTCTTCATTGTAAGTTGCCTTATGGAGAATAGAATAAGCGCTATAATACCAATCACAATGGTCGCAACAACGATGGAACTTCCCCACCCTTTATCTCCCGCGGCACTAAAACCATAAACAATGCCCCCAAAACCAATGGTCGATAAAATAATCGACAGAATATCAATTTCAGGTTTCGTAAGCGTAGAAACATTTTGCATATAAATAATTCCAGCGAGTAGTGCAAGCGCTAGAAACGGTAGAGTGACCCAGAAAATCCAATTCCAACTTAAATTTTCAATGATTAAACCTGAAAGTGCTGGCCCAATCGCTGGTGCAACCATCATCACCAATCCCATTAGCCCCATGATTGTTCCCCTTTTATGGATTGGGAAAATCAGCAATATCGTATTAAACATAAGCGGTATTAATATACCCGTCCCGATAGCTTGAATCACACGCCCTACAATCAAGACACTGAAAACTGGGGCCGATCCGGCAACAATCGTTCCAATAATGGAAAATACCAATGACGCAATAAACAATTGTCGTGTACTAAACCATTGAATTAAAAGAGCTGAAATAGGAATTAATATCGCTAAGGTCAATAGATAACCCGTTGTTAGCCATTGAACGGTGGGAGGAGGTACATCAAATTCCTTCATTAACCCCCCGAGTGCCATATTGAGAGCTGTTTCACTAAATAACCCTATAAACCCTGCAATTAAAAATGATAACAAAATGGGGGTTGACTTAATAACTTGATTTTGTTGCTGTGCATTTGTTGACATAAAATATTCCTCCAATTAAAAACTAAATCAACCTTGTTTTATTCCATTCTGCTTTGAATGATTAACCGCCTCAGTTGCTAATTCTTCTTTGCTTTGTACTAAAAACTCATGATTGCTTAAACAGTTTACCATTTTCTGCTGTCTATTGGCGATTTATTTGGAAGGGATAGATTGATGTATTCGCTTAATCGTCTCAATGTGTAATGCTTCGTGGTAAAAGCTAAACAAAAACACCTCACCAACTGTGTAAAACGTAATGCCTAACCGGTTTGTAAATGGTGTTGGTAACTTTTCAAGTAAGCGTCCTTGAAGAAAATCCTGAATTCTTGTTTTTTGTTTCGCTAAAACTTCGGCAATCTCTGTAAATGATGGCGGCGCTTCTTTCCAATCTGCGGGTTTCGTTCCTGCGCCAAAAAGTTTTTCATAATCTTTCGGAATGTTCATCTCTTCACCTAAGAGTCCAAATACAAGCTTTTCCTGTATAAATGCAATGTGTCCAAAGTTCCAACGAATAGTATTGTTAAAACCTTTTGGCATCAAATCGGAAATTTCTTCCGGCATTTTCTTCATCGTTTGCTCGGTTATTCCTCGCACTGTTGCCATATGCCGAAAAATTGTTTGTTCCAAGATAAATCCTCTCCCTTTTTAATGATCTTTGTATTGCTATATCGTTGTCTTAGCGTTCTCCTCCAGCTAAATGGATTACTTTTTAAAAATGGAACCAGTATCTAAAGCCATTCGGAATTGTGTTAAAACCTGGTTCCATTGATTTCTTTCACAGCGTACCTAAAATTTATTTTCCGATGGGGTCTATTGGTTCCTTCCCCATTAAAACAGCTATTAAATTTTCTGCAGCTCGCATCGCCATTGCCTCTTCCGTTCTCGCAGTAGCAGATCCTATGTGAGGGATTGTCACGACATTCGACATTTGAAGTAATGGGTTATGTGGATCCACGGGCTCTTTTTCGAAAACATCCAATCCGGCTCCATGAATAACTCCGTTTTGCAATGCATGAATAAGCGCTTGTTCATCGACGGTCTGACCGCGAGATACATTTATAAAAACTGCTGATTTCTTCATCAATTTAAATTCCTCTTCACCAATGATTTGGAAAGTTTCAGGCGTAAGGGGTGTCACCAACACGATATAATCGGCACGTGTTAAAAGTGACGTCAAATTACAATACTCCGCACCATACTTCACTTCAGCTTCTGGTTTTCTGTTCCGATTATTATAAAGGACATCCATATTAAATCCGAATTTTGCTCTTCTCGCAATCGCTTCTCCGATTCGTCCCATTCCAATGATACCTAAAGTGGTACTATGTACATCTTTTCCATAAATTTCGCGATAATTTGTCGTCGGTTTCCAGCTTCCATCTTTGACGAAGCGATCCAATTCAGTAATACGTCTAGCAGTTGATAAAATAAGGCCAAATGCTAAATCCGCAACCGTCTCATCCAAAACATGAGGTGTATTGGTTCCAATTATATTTCGTTTATTCATAGCTTCTACATCAAAATTATTGTAACCAACAGATACATTACTAATGACTTTTAAATGAGGGGCGTGATTCAGCAGCTCTTCATCAATCCTTCCTACCATACTGCTACCTCCAGTAAATAATCCTTCAACATCAGCAATTTCCTTTAACAGGATATCTCTCGGAGTTCGCCCATCGCCCTGCCATTGTCGAATATCACAATACTCAGCCATAAGATCTTTCACATGTTCAGGTATAGAATATGTTGAATAAACTTTTGGTTTCATTTTACATTCCTCCTACTAATCATTATCTTCTAACTCCAGTGTGGCATATTTTACAAATACTAGCACTCAAAACATGATTATGTTTTTTGAAAATGTACTTTTTAGAGGACTTTACAATGAGGTACTATTGTGACAGACTCAATGACAATAAATTCACACATCTGAATAAACAATAAACATGACATGCACCAATTTATCTGATCTTTATTCTATTATTATGTAATTGTCAATCAAGCTATACAAAAAAACCGGCTATTGGAATCGATCCAGCCGGCTTGCTTTCATTCAGTGCGTATTATATATGCTTTCATAAGTGCATAAAGCGGAAGTTCATATAATTGTTTATCATATAATTTGAATACACCTTTTTCCACTAGTCTTTGGATGATTTCTTCTCTTTTCTGGTCCATCCGTGTTTCCTCTATCATTCTCATGCTGATATTACCTCCTTGACGTTGAATCCACGTAATCTATACCCAAAAATACTATTTTTTAAACATACAGCTACTTTGTAAAAATAGGAATATGAATTGGTGCCGTTGATTGGTACGCAAAGTGCGAATTTTGATACAAATTCCTCTAATTGGAATAAAAAAGGTACGAGTTTCCAACACAATTCAAAATCGTGTTAGAAACTCGTACCGTTTACTTTTTCACCTTATTTTTTGTTTCCTCATCCATTGCGTTGCAACCCACTTTTCACCAGATATAACTGGTGCTCCAGCATGTAAAGTTAACTCGTTTAAATCTTCATCACTATAGAAATACTCAAAGTAAACCGCCATACCCTTTTTGGGTGTTACTGAAAGATTCAGTTTAGGGAAGGTAGTTTCTCCACCTTGTTCTACATCATTTAAGTACATAATGAGCGTACTAATTCTATTGTTTTTTGCCGCTTGACTTGTGGATGAAAAAAAATCATGATGCGCTTTATATTCTTGACCAGGCGTATACTGAAGAATTTGCATACCTTCTCCGTGTTCAATAGGTATATTCATAATAGTAGAGACTCTTTTTTCAACCTTAGCTACAATTTCATTTTCACTATCTTGAAAAAACATACTACTACTAGTTCTCAGTTCATTTACGTCATGTGTTGACCCGATTTTTGAACGTTGCAGTTTGTCCTTTGACAATCTGATTAGTTCATCGCATTCTTCGTTACTTAAAACATTACCTAAAATCACTATCAATGGCTCTTCTATTCTAGTGATGATGTCAATCTCTCTGTCTGTTATTATTTTACTTCCCTCGTGACCAAATATCGATTGTTCCTTATTCTCCGTTATCATCTTCAAACGACCCCTTAAACAATTTGATTTTCAAAACGAGTGCGTTTATTAGTAATGATTATTCGTGTTAACGGTCTTCTTTCAATTAAAGTACTGAATATTCAAGAGTATGCTTTAATGCCCTCTACTCTGAACACTTTATTTTATCACATAATTTTAGCATATCGCAAATTTGTAAAAATAGCTTTATATAAGGCTGTGTCCATAACTCTTTGACTGCTATTCTCACATTTAAGCACCTCTCCAGTGAATTTATTGAACAACAAAAACACTGAGAATCCACTGATGTATTTCAAGTGTTTTGTCGTACTAGCCTTCCCTAGATATGAAACAGTGTATTCATATCTACCATTACATTCTTGTTGAATAGTTAGTCAATTCAGAGTAGTATGTAATCATAATTGACTAGGAGGAATATAAGTGCTTCCACTACAGCAAAACCATCTGATTTTAGAAAGTATTATTAAATATTCTTTCGATGAAATCTTTGTAACCGATGCAGACGGTACCATTATTTTTTCAAGTGAGAGCTTTAAAAACTTCTTCGGAATCGATCCTAAAGAAATTATAAATCAAAATGTCTTTGCGCTAGAAAAACAAGGGATTTTATCTCCATCAATTACAGGAAAAGTACTGAAAACAAAAAGAGTTGAAACGATGGTACAAGAAACGTCAATGGGAAGAAAAATTGTAGTCTCCGCTTATCCGATTTTTGATGATCTACAGCAATTACAAGGAGCCATTAGTTTCTCAAGAGACATTACTGAACTTGATTATCTAAAAAAGACAAATGACGAAGTTGCTAAAAGAATGGTTTTATATGAAAGAGAAATCGACAAGATAAAAGATTCACAGTCACTTCTATCTCACAGTGACTCCGGTAAAATGAGGCATGTTTTTAACATTGTTAAAAAGGTGGCTAACCTAGACGTTTCCGTTTTACTTCAAGGAGAATCAGGAGTTGGAAAAAACTACATAGCACAGAAAATCCATCAAACATCCAATCGGAAAACAGAGCCTTTTATTGAAGTAAACTGTGGTGCCATTCCGGAATCCTTAATTGAATCAGAGTTATTTGGCTATGAAGAAGGAGCGTTTACGGGCGCTAGAAAAGGTGGAAAAAAAGGCTATTTTGAAGCTGCTGGGAAAGGAACAATACTGCTTGATGAGATATCCGAGCTACCCCTTAATCTTCAAGTTAAGTTATTATCTGTTCTTCAAAACCGTACTGTACAACGGGTAGGTGGAAATTTAATCATTCACCTAAACTGTCGAATCATCTGTGCAACGAACCAAGATTTACAACAACTCATTGAGGAAAAACGATTTAGAGAAGACTTATATTATCGCATTAACGTCATCAAGATTGCTATTCCACCATTACGTGAACGTAGAGAAGAAATAAATATACTCACATCAGAGCTATTACATGAATTCAATGAGAAGCACAACCTACAAAAAGAGCTTTCTACAACGATGATCTCTTGGCTAAGTAAACAGGAATGGCCGGGTAACATTAGGGAACTACGAAATTTCATAGAACGTATTTTAATTACTTCAAATGACAGGATTGTTGATGTCGATCAAGTTGGCATTGCTACTGCACAACATGAGGATATGACTTTAGATCAGTATATCGGAATGATTGAAGGAGATTATATTAGTCGGATGTATGAAAAGTACCCGAGCAGCATTAAGCTGGCTAAAAAATTAGGAATCAGTCAATCTACCGCCAATCGAAAAATCAATCAATATATCTCAAGCCAACCTAGTCAGAGTTGACTAGGTTGGCTCACAGAACCCACTCTCTTGGTGTTGGCATGGAACTTGCAATACTGTATAGCATCAAGAAACAAGCGCTTTCATAGCCCTCTTTCTTGAAAACACTATAGAACACGAGGAGGAACTATGATGAATAATCAAAATGAAAAACAATTTCTTAACCTACCGTTTACAGGTATTTGCTCGTTTGGGAAATACCCGATTTGTACAAGTCTAGATGAACTAGACGCAGATGTAGCGGTTATCGGTGTTCCCTACGATATGGGAACACAATGGAAATCAGGAACTAGAATGGGACCACGTGGAATGCGAGAAGGTTCTACATTATATAGTTTCGGATTAGAAGGTGCCTATGATATTGAAAAAGATATTATGTACTTAGGTCCCGACTATAAAGTAGTCGATTGCGGAGATGTAGATATCGTCCATGGTGATTTGGAACAGAGCTTTGACAATGTAGAAGAATCTATTAGAAAAATAGTATCCAAAGGCGCAATTCCTGTTGTAATGGGTGGAGACCATTCCATTACTATTCCTGTAGGTAGAGCACTGGATTCCATTGGTTCGTTCCATGTCATTCAAATAGATGCACATTTGGATTGGGCAGATCATCGCTCGGGACAAAGATACGGACATGGTAGCACGCTCCGTCGTCTAGCGGAAATGGATTACGTCGACAAAATGTTCCAATTCGGAATCCGTGGAATTAGCAGTAGTAAAAAAGAAGATGTAGATGCCGCTCGGGAATATGGCAGTGTGATTTTATCTCCACGCGAAATGAGAAAAATGAGCATTGAATCTGTACTAGATCTAATTCCTGAAGGAGATAATTATTATGTAACAATTGATATCGACGGATTAGACCCATCGTTGGCACCCGGAACAGGCACTCCTTCTCCCGGTGGATTGTACTATGATGAAGTGAATGAATTGTTAGAAGGAATTGCAAAAAGAGGAAATGTCATCGGTTTTGATTTAGTCGAAGTCTCTCCTCCATATGATCCAACTGGAATTACCAGTCAAGTAGGAGCAAGACTCATTCTAGATTTCATCAGTTTCATTTTAAAAGAACAAGAAAATAGTCCGGAGCTAGTTTCGGCTATGCACGCAAATAAGTAAATGTAAATTTGATCATGTAGAGGAGAGTGTTCGCACCTTCCTCTATAATGTTATATCGACTCACAGATTTTGAAACAAAAGAAGAATCTCCTTGCCTATGTCAACCTTTTTCACATTCGTTGTCGTCCCCAATACCTGGATATTTCCAACTATACTTATCTCAACTAACAACTCGATTCAGTAAAACGAAAAGTTACGAGAGACCTTAGCCCTAAAAGCAAAGCCTGAAAGAAACGTGTGGGTAAACATAGAATTTAACCATTTCTTCATTATAAGAATTGGAAGCGCTTTCCCTAGCAAACACAGAAAAAGACGTATACAAAATTAGAGGAGGTTCACTATGGAAGCAACTAATAGAGGTTCAAATAAATTGATTTTTGGTATCGTGCTAGCCGTTCTTACATTTTGGTTGTTTGCTCAGTCAATGGTAAACATTATTCCAGCAATTCAAGCAGATTTAGGTATATCACTCGGAACTCTAAATATCGCTATTAGTATAACCTCCTTATTTTCAGGTATGTTTATTGTTGCGGCTGGTGGTATCTCAGATAGAGCAGGCCGTAAAAAACTGACTTTTTTAGGATTAAGTTTAAGTGTTATTGGCTCTTTGTGCCTTGTTCTAGCACAAGGTGCTCCACTTTTAATCGCTGGTCGTATCATCCAAGGTATTTCTGCAGCATGTATTATGCCGGCAACCATTGCTTTAGTTAAAGCCTATTTTGATGGAGCAGACAGGCAGCGTGCACTAAGTTATTGGTCATTCGGTTCATGGGGTGGAGCCGGTGCTTGTGCTTTAGTAGGAGGAGCCATTGCGACGTATATGGGATGGAGATGGATTTTTGTCCTTTCAATTGTTATCTCTTTACTAGCGATGTACTTACTAAAAGATATACCAGAAAGCAAGGCTGTCCAGTCTATCAAATCGAAATTTGATTATACCGGCTTACTCATTTTCATTTTCGTAATGCTGGCATTGAATTTAACAATTACACGTGGGCATGAGTTTGGTTGGACGAGTCCACTTACAATCACTTTAATAGTTGCAACGTTAATTGGAACCGCCCTATTCTTTTTAGTTGAAATAAAGAAAAAGAGTAAGTTCATTGAGTTTTCTTTATTCAAGTCTAAAGCATATACAGGAGCTGTCACCTCTAACTTTTTACAAAACGGAATTGCCGGAACAGTTGTGGTTGCCAATACGTATGTGCAATTAGCACGAGGATTTACAGCCTTTCAAACAGGATTACTAACGATTGGTAACTTAGTTGCTGTGCTCATAATGATTCGCGTGGGTGAGAAAATGATGCAAAAAGTGGGTGCAAGAAAACCAATGATTGCAGCAGCAATCATTACTCCCCTTGGAATCAGTTTAACAGCGTTAACATTTTTGCCTGACTTAGCTTACATCATCACAGTCTTCCTCGGTTTCATGCTTTCAGGTATAGGGCTTGGATTGTACGCAACGCCTTCTATTGAAACAGCTGTGGTAAATATCCCAGAAGATAGAGTTGGGGTTGCTTCAGGTATTTATAAAATGTCCAGCTCACTGGGCTTTTCATTTGGTATAGCAATTTCAACAGCAGTTTATGGTGCAATCTTGCTCACCGGAAGCATAGAGTTAGCAGCAGCTGCCGGGATCATGGTAAATATGGCTTTTGCTATCCCATCCTTAATCTCTATAATGTTAACAATTCCGCACAACGAGGGGAAAAAGGTAACCAAGCTTGCAGCGGAGAAAGTTGAGACTAAAGAAATATCTGTTCTGAATTGAGGTAGGCTTGAAAATCTCTCTTTTCACTGGACTACTTTCAGCTCGCTTTCGGCGGATGAATCACGACGAATTTACTAAGGATAGAGTGCGGCTAGAAGTGACTCCGTCACTTCTAGCCGCACTCTTTTCGTTAATTCTGTTGTGATTAAATGCCTGCCGCGTCCCTACACTATTCAAGTGAAAAATGCAGTTACTTTGAAAGAAAAAAGGTTAGCTTGGTTTCTCCATGATTAACCTCCGAATCCTAAACTCTTTCGGGTAGCCTCCAGTGTATAATTATATAAAAAAAGTTACCCACACTGACTGTATTAGAGCCAACATAAAGTCAGTTGTAACACATGTGAAAATTTTTTAGTAGCCAAACTGCATCATTTCAACTGATTTCGAATACATTGACTATGGTGATAACTATAAGGGGAGTGAATGTCCGATTCCGACATTTGTAACGCAATCATTGGATGAGATTAGATTTTGGTCACGGATTATGAAAGAGCATGCTTTCTTTTTAAGTCTCGGATTTACTGCAGATGATACAAAACTCATTCAAGAAGCAAAGCAATTCATTGCACTGTTCGAGCGCATTGAAGAGCAAATCAGCGATTACAATGAAACGACAGATCCTACCGTCATTAGACAACTAAACATTCAAGTGTACCAGGCGGCAGCTTCTATTTGGGCTTACAAACGAAAAGTACTTGGATTGATATTACGCTGCGAAATTACGTCAAACAATATTCCTTTACTAGTTGACCATACGAGCCGAGAAGCTGCCTATTTCGCTAAACGATTGAAGGAATTAAACGAAGGTAAGCTGAAACCTTTACCAGAGGCAATTATTAAAGAGAATGTGTTTTTCTTGAAAATAATGGCGGATCACTCAAAATTCATCGGCCATCTGCTAGATCCTTCGGAAAGAAAACTTGTCAATCAAGCACGCGAGTTTAGCAATGATTTCGACCAACTTCTTTACCAAGCACAGGATTTAGATCATATGCGCCCTCAGTCAGAAACACAACCACTTTTAGAACAATTTCTAGACCAAAATCGTGTTTCTGTCGTATCGTTACGCGATTTCAAAAAGACAGCACGTGATTTAATTGAAGCCTGCAAAATAAAGAGCAATATACCCGCCCTTCTTGCCGACCATGTATACCGTGAAGCGGATCACTTCCTTCAAATTATTGATGCATTCGATGAGCATCTTACGACACAACAATCTTAACGCCTTACTATGTATTAAATAATGCTTGTCACACAATCTAACATTCGACTTCAATTCAACTACCCCCACCTATGACTTCTGTATAGATCGGGGTATTTATCGTTCCACTGTATAGTCAACAATTATTGGCATACTAAGTTATTCCTTCCTTAGTCAAATAGTTGAGTAATTTATCTTAAACAAAAAAACTGTCAACCAAATCCGTTTGGTTGACAGTTTTTTATTAAATAAAGTTACACTATGTTAACGACAATCTCTTCCTCTACGAGATCGACACGGACTTTTTCAACATGCTCTTCTAAAATAATATCTGTTAATGGATCTTCGATTTTATCTTGAATGACTCTGCGAAGTGGTCGAGCTCCGAATCGTTTATCGTAGCCTAGTTTGACCAATGCTTGTTTTACTTCTTGGGAAATCGTGATATCAATATTATTTTCTTCGATTGTTACTTGTAAGTCAACAAGCATTAATTCCACGATTTCGAGTAGATTTCCCTCTGTTAATTCGTTAAATGAAACAATTGCATCGAAACGATTGAGAAATTCAGGTTTGAAATAATCGCCTAACATTTCTAGCATCGTAACGGATTCATGTACTGTTTTATTGAAACCGACGCTCACTTTTTTGTCGCCTGTTCCAGCGTTACTTGTCATAATAATGACCGTATCTTTGAAACTGACTGTCCGACCATGTGAATCTGTTAAGCGGCCATCCTCCATAATCTGAAGGAACATATTTTGAACGTCTGGATGCGCTTTTTCGATTTCGTCAAGGAGTAAAATTGAATACGGATTCCGGCGTATTTGTTCTGTTAATTGACCAGCGTCTTCATGCCCAACATAACCTGGAGGGGAGCCAATAATTTTAGACACCGCATGTTTCTCCATATATTCACTCATGTCGAGACGTATTAACGTCTCACGTGAACCAAATAATTCTTCTGCTAGGACTTTTGTGATTTCTGTTTTACCAACACCCGTTGGACCGACAAATAAGAAGGAGCCAATGGGACGGTTTTTCGATTTAAGTCCCGCACGGCTACGACGGATTGCTTTTGCAATTTTATCAACCGCTTCTTCTTGACCGATGACTTTTTTATTGAGATTTTCCTGAAGACCTTTCATTTTCACCTGTTCTGCCGCTTGTAGTTTTGTCACAGGAATTCCTGTTTTCTCTTCGACAATTAACTCAATATCTGCAACAGAAACTTCTATTTTTTTAGCTTCCCCATTTTGTTTCGCTTCTTCCAATTGTTTACGTAATTGAATTTCTTCATAACGTAAATTTGCCGCTTTTTCATAGTCTTCCAATTCTGCTGCTTGTTCTTTTTCTTGAATGATTTCGCCCAGACGCACTCCAAGTGAATCTGAATCCGAATTAGGGATGACGTGTACAAGGTTTAAACGTGACCCGACTTCATCCATCAAATCAATCGCTTTGTCCGGTAAAAAGCGGTCTTGAATATAACGTTGTGATAAGGTGACAAATGCTTGAATCGCTTCATCTGTATAGTGTACTTCATGGAAGTTTTCGTAACGTCCTTTTATTCCACTTAAGATTTTAATCGTATCTTCTGCCGATGGTTCCTTGACGATAATCGGTTGGAACCGACGTTCAAGTGCGGCATCTTTTTCGATTTGACGATATTCTTTCAATGTCGTTGCCCCGATGAGTTGCAAGCCTCCCCGCGCTAAGGCTGGCTTCAAAATATTACCGGCATCCATTTGCGATCCTTCTGTCGAACCCGCACCAACGAGCAGGTGAATTTCATCGATGAATAAAATAACATCTGTCCGGGCTTGAAGTTCTTCAATGAGTTGTTTCATCCGCTCTTCAAACTGACCACGAATGCCTGTATTGGTAACAAGTGAAGCAACATCTAATAAGTACACTTCTTTATTCTTTAGTTTCACCGGTACATCGCCTTCATGGATTTTTACTGCGAGCCCTTCGGCGATTGCTGTTTTACCAACTCCAGGCTCACCAATTAGCACCGGGTTGTTTTTATTTCTTCTATTTAACGTTTCAATGACGCGTTTCACCTCTTGATCGCGTCCGATGACTGGATCAATCAGTCCATTTCTTGCATCATTTGATATATTTTTACCAAGTTGGTCTAACAAACCGTTGCCGTGACCTTCTTGTGTTTGCTTTGTTTGAGTTCTTGCCTGTTGGCCGCCGTTAGCTTGGGAAAAGGGATTCGCATTATTGCTAAATGACGGCATCTTACCTGCTTGTAATTGACCTTGGATTTCTTGAAAGCATGGATGACACATATTAATGTGCATACCTTGCTGATTTACTTGAAATCTCAAACTCATCGTCGCTTCGTTTTTATCACAATGTTGACATTTCATATTCTATTCCTCCCTCAATTTTTCATTTATCTATCTTTCTTTCTTGACTTTGACTATATTTGATCTATGGACTTATTATACACTGACCTTTTTTGACTTTCAAGAAACTTGCTTGCATATCCTCGAATTTATTTAATGAAGACTACTTGTAAAATCAGCTTGGCCACATGATCTTCAATTAAAAAAACTGTCAACCAAATCCATTACCGTGGACTTGAATGACAGTTTTTTATTAGATAAACAAGCTAAGCAGTAGTACAACACCAAGACCAACGATCGAGGTCGTGAATAATAACAGACCCCAGGTTTTAAACGTATCTTTAATGGATAAGTTAAAGTACTCTTTAAACAACCAGAAGGAAGCGTCATTTACGTGAGTAATTGTATTACTTCCTGCCGCTGTTGCTAAAACCATTAATACAGGATTCACATCAAATGTATGAATTAGCGGACCCACAATCCCGGCAGCCGTAATTGCAGAAACAACACCCGTCCCCGTAGCAATACGTAACATTGCAGTAATGACCCAGGCCATAATTAATGGCGATACACTTGTATTTTCCATCATTCCTGCGATGAAGTCACCAATACCTGTATCCAAAATGATCTGTTTGAAAGCTCCACCAGCACCAACAATGAAGATAATCATCGCAATACCTTCAATAGCACCTGAGAACGAATTCATAACTTCCGGCATTGTTCTACCTCTGCGTATGCCGAATACATAAATGGCAACCAATACAGCGAGAATCATGCTAATTTCGGCACTACCAAGGAAATTAATAATTTGATAGAACATCGTTCCTTCTTCTATAAAGAAATCCAAAATCGTTGCCGATGTAATGATGATTGCTGGCAATAACGGTACAATTATACTTACAGCAAATCCAGGCATTTCATCTTCAGCAAATTCTTTCGGCTTCTTCAACATCGGTGGTACAGGACGATCCAAATTACGTAGCATTCTAGGTAAAATAATACCTGCTGCAATAACTGATGGAATGACTACGATCAGTCCCAATATGTAAACCATCCCCATGTCTGCACCATAAGCCTCAACAAGTGCAGTTGGACCAGGTTGTGGTGGGAAGATACTATGCGCCATTGTAGCCGAGGCAACCATCGTGATTCCTAAGCGTAAATACGGAATTTTTGCTTCAATTGCAATACTGATGACAAGTGGAGCCAATATGATAAACGCCACTTCATAAAATACTGAGACACCAAAAATGGCACCAACAATTAAAATTGCCCATTCAACATTCTTAACGCCAAACTTGTTCAATAAGGTAGAAGCTACCCGTTGAGCAGCACCGGAATCCACCATTAATTTACCAAGCACAGCACCCATTCCGATAATGATTGCCAAACTTCCGAGCGTTCCTCCAAAACCTGTCTTTATCGATACGACGACCATATCTAATGTTAACCCGTTTAAAATACCTACCAGTATCGCTACAATCAAAAGGGCAAGTACACTATTTAGTTTTACCACAATGTTCAAGTAAAGGAGTAGCGCTACCCCAAGAGCTACCCAAATAAGCGGTAAATAAGTTATAATCCAATCCATCTTTATTCTCCCCCCAAGTCTACTTTTAGTTTGTTCCTATAGCTTTGAATCCATTCTGTGCATGTGGACTGACATTTTAATTATTGATGTTCAGTCAAGCACAGTAACCTTGTAACCGCTTACTCCAAACCGGTTAATCATTACTTTCGATATTTGCAGATTATCATGCATAATTTAAGCGTTGCCTAGCATTACACGCCAATAGTAGATAACAACACAAATACCTCTCTTCGATAGAAAAGCTCTTAACTCTCATCTGTTTTCAGATAAATCGGTTTAGTAAACCGATTTACTTCACTTAGTATATAATGAAAGTGCTTTCAATATCAAATAAAAATTTAATTCTGCGAAATACCCTTTCCTCATGCTTGCTTCTTTTTCATTTTTACTATGTACCTAAAACTTTTTTCACTTAATATAACTTCCGGATTAAGGAAATATCAATCTACGAATTTGCGGATGAACTTGGAATTCCGTTATCGAAAGAGAGTAACTGCAAAAGAGCATCGGCAAAGTTCTCCCGATGCTCTTCTTCAATGCAATGATTCTTCTTACCGGACCCTTGACCAACCCATGAATGCCCGTCCCCTGGCTGATGAAAGTTACTCAACGTCCATTTCAATTGTTTTTTTCAATTGTTTCAAGTGACGCTTTTCATGCAATCCGACAAATAGAAACCATTGACTCAATGGAATTTGTCCAAATATCGGATGTTTGAGTGATTTATCACGGAGCACTTCTTTTGTGCTTGTTTCATACACATCTAATAAGAAGATACGTGAATCATAGAGTTCACTTTTCATTTCTATTATTGATTTATACTCTTTTGTCGGTGCTGTATACTCTGGGGCTTCCACTTTTATTAAGCGATTCGTAGACAATACTATTGGTTTTTTCATACATTTTGGACTATCGGGATTTTTAAGTTCTCTTGCAATATTAGTCGCAATCACTGTTTCCATTCTCGCTAGATGTTCGAAAATTTGTTTTGGAGACCACCCTCCATTTGAAGGTGTTTTATTGAACTGCTCATCCGTCAATGGTTCAATTGCTTTAAATAACTCTTTTCGAATAACAGTATTTTTTCCCAACACCATTTAATTTGCTCCTTTTATTACCCCGAAAAACTTTTCCGTTATTGTTACTTATCTACATTATAAGCTTTTCTATTTTTTTGCAAGTCATCATTTAATAGAGTCTCATTTAATGCCATGAATTCAGCATTCTACTTCGTCGTCCTACACCTTTTAACAAAGGTGACTGATATGCATCAAATAACGGCCACCTATCAAACGGGTGGCCGTTGAAAAAGAGGTACCTGACACTCAATTGAATGCAAATGTTTAAACGGTCGTTTCCACTTTCGATCCTATCGCTTTTTCTACCTTTGCTTTCCATACAAAATGGTCTTTTTCAACAACAATAGAGACGAATAAACTTCCGATAATTGCCCATAATGGTGCGCCAATGTTGAAGTAACTCACACCTGACATGCCTATTATTAAGGCAAAAAAAGCACCCATTTGAAATTTGCTATCTGAAAAGGCTGTTTTAAGGGAATTCATAAGAACCCCTAGCATGGCAAGTCCAGCAATTACACTAACAATTACACTCGGCATGGCAATCACAAGCGGAACGACTACAGCCGCAAACAGTCCAAAAGCCGAGAATAATCCTCCACATACAGCGGCTGCAGCATACCGACTTTCTTTTTTCCCTACTTCTTCAGCGGAACAGATCGCTGTCATCGGTCCCGCGACATTAATAGCATGAGCGCCGAAAAACGAAGCGATTACACCAAAAATTGAACCGTAAATCGCCATCGCATTATTTGGGGGCTTGTACCCTTGAGCCATTAATACACCTGACCCTTGAGCATTTTCAGTACAGATAATAAGTAACGCAAGTGGAATACCAATCGACAGTATGGCATCAAAACTAAATGCGGGTATGATCAACTGTGGAAGAATGAATGCATTCTGGATGTTCTGAATCTGAAATTCATTCGTAAAGAAGGCCAACAAAACCGCGACAAGCAAAGCTGATAAAACAGGTGGGATTTTTTTCATAAATCGTGTGGAAAGTAAAAAAACTAGAATAGCTGAACCAGCTAGTACGGGAGAAATAGTAACCGACGTGATCATTTCCGTCGAAAAACGGATCATCACGCCAACAATCATACCCATGACAATTGGAACCGGTATCCATTTCATCACTTTGTCGATTAAGCCCGACGCACCGAGAATAATTACTAGGATATGGGCAAATAGATAAGCCCCTATCGCTTCTTGGAATGAAAAATGTGTCAAAGCACCGGCAACCAATACAGCTCCAGCAATCGAATGCGCACCTGCGATCGGTTGACGATACTTTAAAGATAAATATATGCCGAGTAATCCACTAAAAAAATAAACCGCAAATATCCAACTTATGGTCTCAACATAAGTCAAGCCCCCACTTGTCGCAGCTCCAATGATAATTAAAGCAGGACCTGTACACCCAAAGATTGCCGCAACTAAGCCAGCACTGACTGTATTTACATTTAGATTCTGACGTAAATCTTTAATGTTCGTGAGTAAAAATTTTTCTTTCATGCCCCATAGCCCCCTAGATCCACTAATGCTTCTCCTAGTAATATACACTAGTTTTTTAAATATTGTGGATATTCTGATCCGAAAGATTGAAAAGTCCCAATTCAAAAACAATACTAGCTGTTTTAAAACACGAATTGAGTGATATTTAGACGCTGTTTCGATAACTGTGAATAATAGGGGTACCTAGAATGGGAATGTATATTCGAATTACAACGAAAAATAAACACTTAACAAGAGTTACCAGAAGTAGACTCTTTGTTTAGTGTCGGATTGGTCTTGTTATTCCATTAAAGTATCTTTAACAACTAGATGATGTATTACAGCAAGATTGTTCTTGCTTTTTTGGTGTTAAGTTCACACTACATACACCTGTTTCCGGTAAGTCCAGTTCCACTTTTTTTGCGGATTCATAGTCGCCCGTCAGATAAGCCACGATAGATCGCACTTGTTCATACCCAGTCGCCATTAGAAACGTTGGTGCCCGTCCATAACTCTTCATCCCCACGATATAAAAATCTTTCTCCGGCTGCCTTAATTCTTCCTCACCATGTGGACGGACGGTTCCGCAACTATGAAGATTAGGATCTATTAAAGGAGCCAATGACTCGACGCTTTCTGTAGCTGAGTCAATACGCAATCTGATTTCATTTAAGAATGTAAAGTCAGGGCGACTTCCAGTGTTAACAATCAACTCATCTATCTTATCAATAGAAAGACTTTCACCTTTAAACTCACCAAAAATTTTTAATGAATGACCTTCCATCAAAACTTTTTGAACTTGATATGGCGTATAAACTTTAACACGCCCGGAATTCACCAATTGATGAATTTTCAATCCAAGTTCCCCTCTTGCTTGGAGAGCATCTTTTTCTTCACCCCCATAAGCCTCTTCAACATTATTTTTCCGTAGAATCCAAATGATTTCATTGAAATTGCTTTCGTTGAGTTTAGTCAATTCTAAAATTGTATTGATTGCGGAGTGACCACCACCAATTACAGCTACACGTTTACCTATATATTTCTCACGGTCTTTACCGTTAATGTCGGGTATCCCATAATGAATATTATTTTGTAAAGAAATTTCTTCCTTCGTCCATACACCATCCGCGTTTACAGGGTTTGGTTGTCCCCATGTTCCTGTTGCATCGATAATCGCTTTTGCCTCAATTTGTTCAGTACTACCATTTTGATCACAGTAAAGAACAAACGGAACATTTTCACGTTTAACTGACTTCATCTTATCCAGCCCTTTTTTGCTTATAGCTAACACCTTGGTATTCAAATGAATGTACGGTTGGATTTCCGGTAAACTTGCCAATTTCTCTAAGTAATCCTCCACCAATTCCTTTCCTGTTGGTAGCTCATCAAGGGAAGGGGCGTCCCATCCATGTTTTTCAAGTAGCTCACGGGCAACTTTGTCAACATTGTATTGCCATGACGAAAATAATCGAACGTGTCCCCACTGAAGTATATGATTTCCAACGTTTGTACCAGATTCCAAAACCAGAAACTGTTCACCTGACTTAGCCAAATGTGCAGCTGCGGCTAATCCAACTGGGCCCGCACCAATAATGACGACAGGCAATGAACTCGTTTCTTTTTCGATGAGCTCGATATGCAGCGGCACAATATTTGTAGAACAACAGTTTCCATTCGTTATTTGAATATTACTTTGTTCTTTCATTTTACAGACCTCCTAAGGACAATAAAGAGCTCACTGAATGAGCTCTTTTGTATTAACAGTTATTTGGCGCACCAACCATGACGAGTCCGGATTGCTCACCTTCAGTTTCAAAATCCAATGTTAAATCACTCAGAAGCCCTAAAGCTAACGTGGAAATGGCAACCTGAATATCATTTATCAAAGAAATAGTATCTGATACCTCAGGTTGATCAAGAGATAAACCGATTTGCGGTCCACAGCAACCCTCAATGGCATAGATACGGAGTCCTTTGGCTTGCTGTTCTTCCAAAAGAGATTGAATATATTCTTTGGCTTCGTTTGTAATGTTCATTACTTTCTCTCCTTAGTTTTTATTAGTCAGCTGTAAATTGGATTCAGACCTCACATTAAATTCGGGGCATTTTTAAGCTTTAATAAAATCTTTCAAGCTTTCATAACCAATCTTCTCTTCATGCAACCATGGGATTACCGCACACTGCGGCGCTAATTCTTCATTCACTTTTTTAATCCATCGTTTTTCAGAAACCGCACGTCCTTTCAAAACAGGATCTGTAGTATCCGTTGCGTACAAACTTTGGTTAATGACCCACCACTTCGGATCAATCTGAGCACGCTTGAGGTCTTCCTGCAATCTTGCTGCTTCTAATACGGGTGTTGCTTCAGCCAATGTCACAATGACCACGCCCGTTTCTTCTGGATTTCTCAAACGTGGAAGAAGCTTCTTCACACTTTCTGGCACGTCGCCAGTCGAACGGCTCATTTCTTTGTGATAGGCTTCCGTCGAATCGAGCAATAATAATGTGTGACCAGTCGGTGCTGTATCAATCACAACGATTTCATTTTCCGACTTCTCCACCACTTCCGCAAATGCTCTGAACAAAGCAATTTCTTCTGTACATGGCGATTCTAGGTCTTCCTTCAAATACGCAAGCCCTTCTTCATCCAGTCCTACTCCTGCTGTAGAAAGCACTTCCTGCTTATATTTATCTACCTCAATTTGTGGATTAATGCTGCTAATTGTCAGATTTTCTCCCAGAACGCTACCTTCAAATGCGTATGCAAGATGCGCTGCAGGGTCTGTTGTAGTCAAATGAACACGGTGACCTTTCTCAGACAAACCGACCGCAATCGCTGATGCAATCGATGTTTTTCCAACCCCGCCTTTACCCATTGTGAAAATCACACGGATGTTTTTCGAAGAAAAATCATCAATCACTTTGTTTAGGCCAGGAAGTTGAATCGGATCAGTGCTGAGACTATCGTCTTCAAATACAGTGATCGTGTAAGAGCTAAATAAGTGCCGAAGGTTGTCAACTCCGGTTAGTGAATACGAAACAAATGGAAGGGAAAACGTCACAACCTGTTTTAATGCTTCGGGCGTTCCTTTCAATGCAAGGCGCTGTCGCTCATAAAACGCGGTTGAAACCTCATCTTCAGGACGATGAGTCTGAAGAAGCCCATTTATGATAAGTATCTGATTTTTAATGCCGATATCTTTCAGCTCTGAAGAAGCTCGATTCGCCTCAAGTAAAGAAGATACATCCGGTCGCGAAACCAAAATTAGAGTCGTTTTTTCTGGATTAGAAAGAGTCTCGACGGCTTTCGCATACAACTCTTTTTTCTCCCCAAGTCCTGACAGTGGACCCAAACAGGAAGCACCGTGTGTACTTTCTTCTAAAAAACCGGTCCACGCAGTTGGTAATTGTAACAGACGCAGTGTGTGCCCGGTCGGCGCAGTGTCAAACAATACGTGATCATATTGATTTAACACATCTTCATCGGATAATAGATGAGAAAATTCATCAAATGCAGCAATTTCAACTGTGCATGCACCCGATAATTGTTCTTCCATCGTTGCAAGAACAGCATCTGGCAGTTTACCCCGATAAGGACCGACAACTTGTTCACGATATGTTTTCGCTGATGCCTCTGGGTCAATATTACAAGCGAATAAATTTTTTACACTTGGAATAGCAACTGGGTCATTCGTCAATTCCACATCGAGAACATCCTGTAAATTTGAAGCAGGATCGGTACTTACTAAAAGTACTTTTTTTCCTTGATCGGCAAGAGATACTGCTGTCGCACAGGCCGTTGATGTCTTACCAACACCACCTTTTCCGGTAAAAAATAAAAATGGCGTTAGTACGGTTTTGTTAGGATTGAATAATGGATACATGGTTATTCCCCCTTATCTATCAAACTTGACTGAAACACGTACACGTGGTTTTTCCTGAAGTTCAGCTGTCTTTACATCAAGCCATTCTGCTAACTCTTCGTTTGTCGGATAGGCACCCACTTTTACGATTTCATGATTAACAAGTATCAGAGGAAGAGCATCTGGTCCTTCTTCAAGGAGCACCTTATTTACTACTTCATTGTCTACAAATGCACCCGGATCATTCCCAAGATTATAGCGTGTAATATCAAATTTCTTTTTTTCAAGTGAATAGACAGCGGATGCGACACGCGTTAATTCTGGATCAACACCTGGTCCACAGACTCCTGTTGAACAACACATTGCAGGATCAAAAATTTCAACCTTTGTCATTATCAACAACTCCTTCATCGTTGTATAATCATATTCTTATATGTTTATTATAAGGATAGCCGTGATGTGAAACCACGGCTTTTTTATTTATTCACCAGTTTTAGCGAAACGTTCAATCCTAGCACCAATTTCATCACGTACACGCTGGAAAAACGCCCATTTTTCTTCATCCGTTCCTTCTGCTTTAGCAGGATCATCAAATCCCCAATGATCACGTTTTACGTGCGGTGGTGTCATCGGACACTTATCAGCAGCATCTCCACAAAGCGTAACGACGAAATCTGCATTATTCAGGATTTGCGGATCAATAATATCTGAAGTATGATTCGAAATGTCGATGCCAGCCTCATTCATGGCTTTTACAGCATTTGGATTAACGCCATGTGCTTCAATTCCAGCACTAAGAACTTGCCATTCTTCACCAAGAATCTTTTTGCCCCATCCTTCAGCCATTTGGCTACGGCATGAGTTACCTGTACATAAGAAATAGAGTGTTTTTTTTGACATAATGAAAATCCCCTTTTTTATGAATTATCCCGCATTAACGGGTAGTAAAAGCCCGAATTGTTCATCTAGCAATCAGGTAGGGACGAATCCCCTTTGATTGAAGTTTTATTGTATAATCGACAGCCATAGATACAGTCCGATTAGTGTAATTAAGAGTGTAGGGATTGTTAAGATGATACCGATTTTAAAATAGGTGCCCCAAGAGATTTTTACGCCTTTTTGAGACAATACATGCAACCACAATAAAGTGGCCAAAGAACCGATTGGCGTGATTTTGGGACCTAAATCCGACCCGATGATATTTGCATAAATCAATGCCTCGCGAATAGGACCTGAAGTAGTCGTTTCTGAAATAGCTAACGCGTTAATCATGACCGTAGGCATATTATTCATAATTGATGACAATATCGCAGCAATAAAGCCCATCGAAATCGTTGCTACAAAGAGTCCTTGATCCGCTGCCATTTGAATGACGTCGCCCAATACGCCTGTGAGACCGACATTACGCAATCCGTAGACGACAACGTACATTCCTACAGAGAAGAATACAATGGACCAAGGTGCACCTTTAAGTACTCGCTTCGTCTGAACAGCTGGACTTCTTTGTGCCATGGCCATAAAGAAAATCGCCGTAAGCCCAGCAATAATAGATACAGGCAATCCCGTAAACCCACTAGAGAAATACCCTACGAGTAATACGCTTAAGATCACCCAAGATAGGCGAAACAACTTTATATCTTTGATAGCATCTTTCGGTTCTTTTAAATCTGAGACTTCATAGTTTTTAGGAATACTTTTACGGAAGAATAACAACAACACTAAAATACTCGCAACTAATGCAAATAAATTCGGGACAATCATTCTAGATGCGTATTCAACAAATCCGATATCGAAAAAGTCTGCTGAAACAATATTAACTAAGTTACTCACGACCAATGGTAATGAAGTGGTGTCAGCTATAAAACCGCTGGCAATAATAAATGGGAAAATCATTTTTTCACTAAAATTCAAATTTCGTACCATCGCAAGCACAATTGGCGTTAGTATAAGCGCAGCCCCATCGTTTGCGAACAAAGCAGCAACGATCGCTCCAAGAATGCTAACATAAACAAACATGCGAATACCGCTACCTTTTGCTAATCTCGCCATATGTAACGCAGACCACTCGAAGAAACCAATTTCGTCTAAGATTAATGAGATAATTATGATTGCCACAAAAGCTAGCGTAGCATTCCAAACAATCCCTGTTACATCAATAACATCTTGGAAGTTAACTACTCCTACTAATAATGCGACGATTGCCCCAATACAAGCAGACCATCCAATTGATAAATTTCTAGGCTGCCAAATAACAAAAATAAGTGTAATAATAAAAATCAATGATGCCGTTATAACTGAAACCAAGTTTCTTTCTCCTCCTTATTGACAACAAACTCGAAGCCCTTGTGCTTCTAGCTCAGCGATTGATTCATTCTGTTCCGGTAGATGTTCAAGAATGCCTTGAATAAACGGGTAATCTTTATGATTCTCATTAATCGAGAAGAAAATCCATTGTCCTCTGCGTTCTTCTTTAACCAACTCAATATCTCTAAGCTTGCGTAAGTGCTGGCTAATCGCCGGCTGACTCATTTTAAAAATCTCAACGAATTCACACACACAACATTCGTGTGACTTAAGTAACTTCATCATCGTCAAACGCGTTGGATCTCCGAGCAACTTTAGCAGTTGCGATGCTCGCTGCAGGTCAATCTTTTCTGTTGTAGTCATTTATCATCCCTCCGCTTCATCATCATTGTATAATCATATGCTTATATACGCAAGTATGTTTTTCGCTTTCGTTGAAAATCAAAAGAGGCACCAGTACTTGACACAAAGACAAGCAATTTACACGTTTAAATAATCATGCAAGAAAGAACAAAAAACTACATAATCATTATTTTTGTGCTTTTTCACAATTATGTTGCATTTACTGATCACTTTCATACACAGTGGACCTGAAAAGTCTTGTATCGGCCTTTCATTACTATGATAGAAATACTTTAACTACTAACTCCAACTATTTGAACAGTTTTTTTGGGGATGACAAAGGGATTAGTACTTGTCGATGCCAACAAGTACTAATCCCTTAGTTTTACTAATTTCTCTTAATTATTTCATTTCCATGGTATGAGCTTATACTCCAACCATTGAAGAAACCGATTGAAACTCAATCCTAGTAAGGATAAAACCAGTACCCCTACCATAAGCTTCGTTGTAATCATTAAATTACCATAATGTAATACCATTGACCCTATACCATTTTGCGCAGCAATCATTTCTGCAGAGACAAGCAACAGTAGTGACGTTCCTGCAGCAAGTTTCAGACCTGCAAAAATCATCGGAAGTGAGCCAGGTAAAATAACCTTACGAACGAGGTTAAATGGACCCGATCCAAATGTCACTGCCGCTTTTATCAAGATAGGATCAACATTCTTCACTCCAGAGAACGTATTGATGACAACTGGAAAAAAGACGCCCAACGCGATAATCGTCACTTTTGATAATTCGCCAATACCCAACCATAAGATGAATAACGGCAAAAGAGCGATTTTCGGAATCGGATAAATTGAGTACACAATCGGTGTTCCGATCGCATCTGCCCATTTGGAATAACCTAGGATCAGGCCGATTAAAATACCCAAAATGGATCCAATAACATATCCAACAACAATTCGGTATAGACTTGGAACCAGGTTCTCATAAATTTCGCCACTCACAAGCATTTCCCAACCTGTAACTACAATCGCTGAAGGCGCGGGCAGAAATAAAGGAGAGACAATGTTCAAGCTGCATATAATTTCCCACAGCACGATTAGACCGACTAAACCTAAAAAAGAAGCATAAAGTGGAACTTTTTTATCAAGAAAAGCAACGCGGTTGGTAATTATTTGTCTATGTTTAGTCATTCATTTTCACTCCTTTAGCGCTTCCTCAGCATCTTGACGAATAAGCTGCCAAATATCATCTGCATATTGCTCAAATTTGGCTCTGTGTTGTTCTTCATTTCTTCCCATCTTAGGTAAATCAATCGTTATAATTTCTTTAATCTGTCCCGGATGTCTAGATAAAACAATAACTCTATCCGCTAAATAAACAGCCTCTTGAATGTTGTGTGTCACATAAAGCGTACTCAATTTCGTACGATTCCAAATCGTCAATAACTCCTCTTGCATCAGCGTTCTCGTTTGCGCATCTAAAGCAGAAAACGGCTCGTCCATTAGCAGTAAATCCGGTTCAACTGCAAGAGCCCTGGCAATTCCGACCCGCTGTTTCATGCCACCGGACAATTGTTTTGGATATGAATCTTTGAATCCTGTTAAACCGACCATATCTATATAAAAATCGCCTTTTTCTTTTTGCTCTTGTTTGCTTACCTTTTTTTCTTCTAACCCATAAATCACATTTTCATAAACGGTACGCCATGGCAGCAAAGCAATCTCCTGAAAAACAATTGCTAAATTCGGTTTCTTCTCCATTACACCTTCAAAATAAACCGTACCACTAGTCGGTGATAGTAGGCCGCCGACAATATTTAGAAGCGTCGACTTTCCACATCCACTTGGTCCTACTAAGACAACAAACTCTTTCTCTTCAATAGAGAAGTTTATATTGTCTAGCGCCAAAACTTCACCCTTTTTTTTATCACCAAACATTTTGCTAACATCTTCAATGACAATTTTCATCTATTTCACTTCCCTTATTCAGCTAACGCTCCTTCAAGCAATTCCATGTTAACAATGTCTGATGCATCAATCGATGTATCTACTAACTTTTCTTTCACATACCAATCGATTTGTGTCTGGATATCTGTTTCAAGTAGTTTTCCATCCCGATCCATATAAGGGAGACCTTTTTCAATGATAGCTGGTTCTTGGTCTGTATATTCAGCGATGATAGAAATGACTTCATCATAATTTTCACCCGGTACAATCTCATCGTTTTCTTTTGTTAATACAGCATCATAGTAATATTGTGTTGCTTTTGCATATGCCTTAAGGAAACGTGTAGCGGCATCTTTATTATCAGCAAAAGCTTGTGAGAAGAAGATTCCTGAAGTTTGATACTCAATTTCTTCTCCTACTTGGGCAATCACCTTACCATAGCCTTCTTCAACGGCTAGAGAAACATTTGGTTCATTCAATACCACAGCGTCCACTTGTTTACTCTCTAACGTATCCATAAGACCCGGAATACTGTTTAATGGAACTAGTTCGACATCTTTAGTCGTAAGTCCGTATTCTTCCAATAGTCTTCCAGCCATATAATGATATGTAGAACCGGTTTGTGTAATCCCGATCTTTTTACCTTTTAACTCTTCGACGCTTTTCACAGTCGAATCACTTGGCACTAATATTGCAGAAGATGAATAACCTTCCTGCTCTCGCCCTTTATCAGCAACAATAACTAACTTTTCCCCACTCGCAACCATATTGTACAAGCTTGCTGTAATTCCAGTAGCCCCAACAGCAACATCGCCTCCGGCTGTTGCAACTGCAATCGGTTGTGCCGCCTCAAACCATTTTGCTTTGACATCGATTCCTTCATCCTCAAAGAAACCTTTTTCAAGTGCGATAAATAGAGGCCCTGAGCTAGTCAATTTCAGCATTCCGATTTCAATAGGTGCTTGATCAGTACTTTTTTCAGCATCAGAACCTGCCGTTTTTGTCGACTCGCTTTCAGCACATCCTGCTAGTCCAATTGCTAAAAAAAGGACTGTAATTAGTGTAAATAAGATTCTTTTCTTCATGCCTTCTTACCTCCAGATTATAATAGTACGACTCATTTACTAATTGACTCAAAAAACAACAGAAAAAAACCTTGAATTATTGATAAATTCAATAAAAGTCCATTCGCCACTTTTCAAACTCAACTTTCAATACTTTTTAGAATAGCACAAATAAGTACACAATTGTATGTTATATCTGAATTATATCGACTATTTAAAGTTTTCTTAGCACAATTAGGAGATTTGTATATTTTCACATAGTATATGTCTGTTTTTCTGATTTCAGTGCAGTCTATACAGGTGACTCGTAGCTAATTAGTATCATCAGAATTAGAGCTCTTTTATTATTGTACAAATTTATTATTCGATTAGTTTAAAATAAAATAGGGTTTAGTTACTGGGGATTTATATAAGATTCGGCTATCGAAATATCTCTGTTTATCTAACTTATAAATAACAGCCTCCCTCCTTCATGTATTTTCTAACGCAAAGAAGCCAAAGGAACGACAACGTCGCTTCTTTGACTTCACTTATACAGTTATTTACTCAATTGGTTTCTTTGATTTTATGAAAAACATGCAGCAAGCGATAATCACAAAAGCCACTAATGCTAAAAATGGTATCGTAATAAACCCAAACCAATTAATATATTGGGCACTACAAGGCACACCACTCACACACGGCTTGATGCCTCCAAAGCCTGGTATCTTCTGCTCTAAATAATGCAGAAGTGATATGCTACCTCCAACAAGCGCTAATGGAAGCACGAACTTTTTAACGGAACTATCATTCTGGAAAGTTCCAATCCCTAAGATCAAAGTTAGTGGGTACATGAGAATCCGCTGATACCAACATAGCTCACACGGAATAAACCCTTTAATCTCACTGAAGTACAAGCTTCCAAACGTTGCAACAAGTGAGACAACCCAAGCACCATATAATAAAAATCCTTGTGGTGTGGATTTCGTTCTTTTATTCCCCATCAGTCTTTATCCTTTATCTCTGTTTCTATTGCCGTCTTAATGGCTTCGTAATCAAAGGGATCCTCTATCATTTTCCCATTTATCACAATGGACGGAGTCATGGAGACACCGGCTTCACTTACTAAATCTTCATCGATTTTAACGCTTTCCATAGTCGCTTCCTGTTCAATATCTGTTTTCAACAATGCTTGATCAATCTCAGGGAAACCACTTGCAATTTCAAGAATTCTTTCAGGTGTTATCCATTCTGCATTATGATTTTCAACAGGTTGTGCATCAAACAGCGCTTGATGGAATGCCCAATACGCATCGGGGTTCCGCTCATAAACAGATTCAGCGGCTATCGACCCTAAAGTCGATTCTTTACCGTGGAATAGAACGTTCACGAATGAAAATTTAACTTTACCTGTTTCGATATAATCATCTACTAATTTCGGATAAATCATTTCACCCCATGCTTTACATGAAGGGCATTTAAAATCGCCGAATTCAACAACCGTTACAGGGGCATCTTTCTCCCCAAGTGTGGGCTGCCCAGTGACATCGAATTGCTTTATTTCTGTTGGCAATGATTCTTGTTTATTGCTAAAAACAGCGACTGCGGCCAATATCACTACTACCACAAGCGTTAATACAACTACAAATTTCATATTCGAATTCTTATTCTGTTTCATCAAATACCTCTTCTCTATTATTTATCTACGTACTTGTCGATTCGATTTTCGTATTAAATTCCAATACAATTTCATATACATCTCCGGTGATGTCTTCCCCTTCAGCCGGTGAAGAACTCGTTAAACCGGTATGTGCAGAGACAGTGGTTGAAAATACGAACATTAATATTGCTTAAATTATCCTCTTCATTTCTTCGATCCCTCTCGATAACGGCAATAATAGCGTTGATTCAAAACTTATTGTACAGAATAGCGACACAAAAAGACATTCTATTTAGAAAAAAACACGAATTGTTCACAGCTACATTAGATATAAACATTAAATTGACACACATATTAGCTGATGCTGATAATAACAAAACACATTAGTGTTTACGAGTTTATGGTATGGGTTGTTCATCCCGTGCGGTCACAATTGAAAAAACTTAAGCAACTAGAGTAACTTCAATGGAGTGAACATGAACTACAGTACGGTCAAAATGCATTCCTATTCTCCGTTGCAAAGTTGAAATCATTTTTATAAATCCCCTTTTTTTCACGCTAAAAAGCGTTTATACCAGAACTTGTCGGACACTCGTTAGATGAAGATCAAAATTTAAATAAGTTGCTTCTCCATAGAAACAACTTTAATATTTATACCATTTGGTTTATGTACAACTTCCTCATCATAGATACGGTATCCAATCGAACTATATAATTTAATATTTTTAGGCACGGTCATTCGAACTTTACATAGCATCGTAAGTTTTTCATTTTGTTTTGCATAATCTTCTAAAGACTTTAATATTTCTTTCGCAATTCCTTGCCCCTGTTTTTCTGGAATAACAGACAACCTATGAAAATAAACACCTTTATCTACTAATCGAAAACGTACCATCCCTGCCGGCTCACCATCAATGTAACTAATGAAAGCCTGTTCACCATTTTCTAACGCTGTTGATATAGTTTGTACCGTTTCCTCTAAAGCACTTGATGGAGGTATTTCGTCTTTATATTCCATAAACGCTTTAATCATCAAGTCGTGAATTATTGCTGCATCAGATGCTTCTGCAAGTCTAATTTCCATAGTAACCCTCTCTTCCTTTTTATAGATATACAATTAAGATAATTTTTACACAAATAATGAAATAAAAGGACTGTCGCAGAAAGTCAGTTTATACTAACTTTCTATGACAGCCCTTTTTTAAAAAATGCTTTTACGCCGGACTCCTTATGTCTTTCCCGTTACAAGTGTTCAGGGGTACGGATGACGAGTACATCACATTTTGCGGAACGTACAATGTTTTCAGAAACACTACCGATCATGAAGCGTTCGACTGCATTTAGACCCGTCGCACCACAGATAATTAAATCTGCACCCAATTTTTCTGGAAGGTCTTTTGAAATCAGTTTTTTTGCTGAGCCATATTCGACAATCACATTAACGTTTTGCACGCCTGCTTGTACAGCTTCCGCTTTGTATTTGTTTAGCAATTCCTCAGCGACTTTGTGTGCACTCTCAGCCATAGAACGGTCATAAGCCTCAACAGAACCAAACGATTGTGTATCGATGATGTTGACCAAATTCAATGTGGCATCGTTTCGGTCGGCAATTGCCACCGCTTTTTTGAAAGCCAATTCCGACTCTTTTGATCCATCTACTGCGACAATTATTTGCTTGTATATCAATGTCATAGATTTTCACTCCATTCCTAGTTTACATATACTACTATACTACTTCTTTTCCTCCCAAATAACAAAAAAGTCCTTATCTTTCGACAAAATCATAAAAGATACCTAAAATCATGCTTTTACTCTTCCATATTAAGTTTTACCTTCGATTCATTGAATAATGGAGCACCCGCCTTTTTCCCGCGATAGTTCACGAAGTAAATACTTAAACCTACTAGCAACAGGCCTGCGATTAGTGGGTACGTTACCGGTTCATCAAGAAACACCGTTCCGATGAAGACTGCAATAATGGGTACCAGAAATGTGAAAGTACCAACTTTGCTCGCCTCTCCCTCATTAATCAGCTTATAATAAATGACATATGACAGGGGTATGCCGAAAGTCGCACCGTATCCGAGGCCAAAAAGGTACGTACCATTCCATTCAATAGCAGACCAGCTTTCAACGATTGATCCGGTACCTATTAGAATAAACCCTCCAATAATACACTGCAAAGCCACCATCCAGAAAGCGTCTACTTCGTTGCTCACTTTCTTCACATAAACCACACCCAGTGCCCAGCTAATTGCCGTAAGCAATCCTAAAGCAACACCTATAATTGAAAGTTGTACGGTTAATCCATTGACACTGACGACTACAATCCCAAGAAACCCAATGACTAAACCGACTATTTTAACCGGTGACATATGTTCTCCCAGCCAAATCCAAGCAAATAATCCAAGTAGAACTGGCTGAAAAAAGACAAGGACTGATAATAGGCCTCCCGGCATATAGACGAGCCCGACTGTCTGAAACCCATAAAAGAGAATTGTATTGAAGAATGCCGAAATACAATATTTCGACCAATTTTCACGCCAGTTGATCTTGCTTCGCATTTTATAGATGAAGGCTGCTAATATAAAGCCTCCTAACACTGCACGCATACCCGCAAACAATAATGGAGGTGTATAAGGTATTGCTAATTTATAGATTGGCCAACTAGCACCCCAAACGAAGACTAAAAATAGAAGTGCACCTGTCGATTTTGTAAAGAGCTTACCCAATTGTGTATCTTCCCTTCAATAGTTGAACAGTAACAACTCTATATTTCGGATTATGCTTGAACTATGCTCCTAGCAATAGATTCTAGCTTATTCCACTATACACCAAAGAAGAACATTCGACGTATTCAATGATTATCGATTTCGAATAGCTTGAACCTTATCTTTGCTGTCGGAAATGAACTACACAACTGTTGGCACTAACCGCGAGGCCATAACATAACAGAAACACCAATTATGCAAATCACAGCCCCAATCCAATCATATGTATCCGGCATCTTTTTATCGATTCCCCATCCCCAAAGTACAGATAGCACAATGAATACACCGCCATAAGCCGCATACACTCTGCCAAATGTCGGGAAGTGTTGGAAAGTAGCAATCACACCGTACATAGCCAAGACAATTCCACCGACAAGTCCCAAATATGCCGACTTTCCCTCCCTTAACCACTGCCAAATGAGATAGCCTCCACCAATTTCAGCTAGACCCGCAAACAAAAAAAGCAGTATTACTGTAATCAAAATACCATCACCTTTTCGTAATCTAAAAAAACCTGACGCTTTTTTCTCGTTCATCTAAGTCTCTTTGATTTAATTTTTAGTAGACAAAGTTCAAGTCATCTACTGTTTGAAACTTTTTAGTCGTTTGAATTTCAACTTTTCTGCTAACAAAATGAGTCATTCCATCTTGTATCATTAGCTCGTCTTCAGTCATATGCTGATTTTTAGATAATTCAGGAACGTAAAGGCGATCTACGATTATTTTTTTTATTGGTAATTGGACCTTCTGAATCTCTTGGATAATTATCAATAATCTTTCTCTGTCCTCTAAACTATCATATCGAAACTTTTTTTCATTCCCATTATTAGATTGTTCAAATGGAAATAAAATATATGAATAAGCATCGCATCTATCATACCTTGTCATTTCATAACATTTTAGAGCATAATTCATATCCCTATCCGTCTGAAAGCCTTGTTCTTCAATTAGAGTCAGAAGTGGTTCAATCAATGCAAAATCTTTTTCAAATATATAGGAAGCAAAAGTATCAATATTGTTTTTAACTAGTTTATTCCTTACATTGTCAGGATTTTTATAAGTCTCATTTAAGTTCAAGAGTACCCCCCCAACTGAAATGGTTCGCATATCATAAGAAACTTTTATAACCTCTTTTTGAAGCTCTTCTAACACGGGTAAAGCCTTGTAAATTAATTGAAATGCATCTGGATCCCGAAATGATAAATTCTCAGGTAAATCCATATAAAATGCAGGATCTTCTTCAGAATCCCCAAATGATATATTTCGAAACCCATATGCTTTTAATTCATTCAAAGTTGTTGAATTTTCCCGAGTTTCATTCAAGTCAAATCTATTCTTTTGTTTTTGATAATTATCTTTAGAAATATGACCGGCTACATTAATGTGTATAACAAAATCGATTGGTTCTTTTTCTATTGTACGAACATGGGCTTCGGAAAACTCTAGACCCCCAAAACTTGACGGTATACGCCCTTTATTGCTTAATACTTCGATTGGTACATCATACTTTTCCTCCACATATTTAATCAAATCATCATTCGAATAACCAGAGTAATCTTTGGCTTCCTTGGTAACCCAAAAGCCAATTGCTAACACTAGACCCAGTATAAGAAAAAGTATCGCTATTACAATACCTATAATCCACAGGATTACCTTTTTCATATGTGATTACCCCTTATCTAAGAAATTAAGTTTCTGTAAAATTGAGTATATTTATATTGTACCATCATCCCCACCATAGCATTGTAAAGTGAAAACAAAAGGATGGACTAGTGCGGGAAAGTTACGATTACCTCTCATAATTTCTATAGAATAAAAAAAAGTCGCTTTCTAACTAGAGCGGCTCACTAATTTAAATTGTGATTGGAGAAACTTTTTAATATCACTACTTTTTATAAACTAGATGTTGCATGAGAGTTTCGAGTGGTCCATTCATATGGAACCTTTCTAAAATGGTGGCAATGACTAGGGCTAATATCCAAATAATAATAGCAATTAGTGTAACATCCGTGTTATTTAATATACCTCCAAAGTTCAATACTGCGGGAGATAATAGGATGACTAGCACTGCTTCATTGAAAACAAAAAATGTGAGCGATCGTTTTCCTAATGCAGTCAATGAATAGGTTATCAAGCCAGGCGTTTTAATTTGAACACCGATAAGACCAAATAATGCTGCATATCCTATCCCTCCTGCAATCCCTGTAATGATTTGAATTCCATTACTAATTCCAGCTACAAAGAGAGTTGGTTGCCATACTTCATCGATCAATACTAATGGCAAAGCCCCAAGAATAGAAACTAAAATTCCAGCGACAGCTATCATTTTCAAACTGCTCATATGCCGCTCCGACGCCGTCAACAGCTGTTTTCTTCCCATCCATATCCCAGCCAATACTGAAGGCAGAATTGGGAAAAGAAAATGAATGAATATAGGGATTATCGGAAAGGAAAAAAGTGCATCCATTAATAATTGTAGATAATGATTATCAGGAGAAAACTCGGTACCAAATCCATAGCTGCCGTTCCCCTGTACAACGAACCCCCATATTAGTGGAAGATATAGTATAGAAATGCATAGAAGAGTTGAAGTGACTGCAATCAGGGCTTTGTCAGAACGCGCTAACAGCCAGCTAACCAAAAGACCAGCAATACCATAAGCCATTAAGATATCTTGACCACCAATCACTACAGCTAATACAATTCCAAACAAGATTAAATACAAAGATCGTCGTTTGATTGTTTTCATGGCTTCTTTAATAGTTCTTCCTTTTCTCATCTGACTCTCGTAAGTCATTACTAAACCGTAGCCAAATAAAACCGCAAACAATGGTCGTGCCCGATTATCTATGAAAAGTTCGCCAAAAGAATTAATTAGGCCATCTAGAAAATGAACACTTTCTGGACGGCTCATAATTCCTGGTTCAGAGGCATAGAGATACAAGGGTACATGGGCCAATACAATTAGTAGAAGCATGTAGCCCCTTGCGAGATCGAGTGAGATGGCTCTCTTTTTTATCTGGTTTCCGTCCATACTGTTCTTCTCCTTCAATTTCCATTAGTCCCCGTGATGAGGACCATTCGTAAACTTCATGTACTGTCTTTCGTCTTTAATAATGATTTCTATTTTTATCTTCTCGCAGATATTTAGCATCTTTCTTTATATCATCTCTTAGTGCATTTTCCCTTACATAAAGCGATTCGTCAATTTCCCCTGGAAAATCGGGACTTCCTAAAGGCTCTCATCCGGATCTTTATCTACCCAAGGATATTGATACTGATAAAATGCTTCACGAACAGAATCCAAATTCGCTTTAACTACTTCTCTATATAATTCACTGCTATTTTCTCCAAGAATAACTAACTGCTTATTTTCCATATAAATTGCTGAAATGTCTTTTTTCTCAATGGCTTTTACCTTATCTCCTAATTTTAATTGTACGTTTTGATAGGAAATCGTAATTTCAACACGCTCGCCAAAAATAATAGCTGCCAACAATACGCCAACAAACATTCCAATAACAGTAGCCACAATCGAAACCCAGAGGCTGTTAAGTGATGCTATTAACGAGATTAACTTCTCGATTGGAACCATTGGAAGCGTTAGTACCCAATCTGCAATAACAGGGACAAACCAACCAACCAATCCAGCCATTGCCATATGGACGAATACAATAAGTGCTTTTTCGAACTTACTGAATCCAAGAACAGTTTCGTTATCTGTCAAATTCGATTCCCTCCTTTCCTTAACTGTTGCAGAGAATACTAACAAACCAAATGGTTGCCTTATTTAATTATTTTCCACACGCTGTTATCAATTCATCATATAAACTTGCTGGAAAAGTCATTATCTATTATGCCCGACATGAGTATAAGCTTTGAAAGTGGCAAATTTGTTTCTATATTAGGAGATTCTGGTTCGGGAAAACTAAAATGGTTTATTTAAATTATTGTTTATTTCCTTTTTTCGCAAAGAAAAACTTTTTAAAAAAGTAATATATAATAAATCCTGAAAGAATGATGATTCCAGTTGCATATTCATTAAAACCTTGTGACAACAATCCGGCCTGAATAAGAGTATATACAAAGAATATAATAATATTTCCTAATGCTGTTGCGATTGTAAAATACGAGAGTCGAATATTACTTACACCTGAAACGGCGTTAATGATACTTGTAGGAGCAAAAGGAAATATCCGTGCCCCAAATACATACCATAGTCCACTCCGTTCTACCTTACTAATAATGGCCGAATTAACTTTTTTCAACACCAAATCTTGGAGGACGTATCGAATACTTAGAAATACGATGATTGCACAGAGAATACTAGTTAATATGCTCCACACGATACCTAATTGAAAACCAAAAAGAGTATTATTTATCAAAATGACGAGGAAAAGTGGAATTACAGGAAACGCATTATGAACCAACATAATCATTAAGGTGATGAACAGAGTGAAAGCTATATTATCATCTAATATAGAAGTGATGGACTGAATGTTTCCGGAGATAATGCTTTGAAATAAATCGGTATTTACATTAACGAAGAACAAGACTATAAATACGAGAAAAATAACTGCCGCTTTTTTCCCTTTGTTCAATAAGCTCACCCTTCCTTGAAAACAATGGTTAACTTGATATTCATCCTAGTGTTAATCCACCATGTAAAATGTTACTCCAACAATAAAAGAAATCGTTGATTACGGTCACTTGACCTTACCACTTGTGACATCTATTTTACCAGTCCACGCCAAGGAATTCGCCACGCACCGCCAAATAAATTTACCAGTTCAGATCAATAAGGTGAAGGCTTAGTTAGGTGCAGAAATTTTGTATTTCCATCGTAGTGCGCGACGGTCATGGTACAATGTGGTAAACAGTCATTGTGTAGTAGGAGGCATGGAACATGGAGCAAGAAAAAGACAAAGTTAGTGTTAAAAGTGCGGCTACTTGGTTTTGGAAATGGTTTTTAAATAATAAAGTTGTAACAATATTACTGGTCTCATTATTGATTTTGCTAAACGTCCTTGTATTTTCTAAAATCACGTATGTATTTAATCCAATCAAAGGATTTTTCAGTGTGATTGGATTACCCATTTTGATGGCGGGTATTTTATTTTATTTGGTAAATCCTTTGATTGATTGGATGGAGAAAAAGAAAATCCCACGTGTTGCTGGAATCGCGATTGTCTTTATGATTATTATCGGTTTGGTTGTGTGGGGAATTATCATACTAATTCCAATTATACGTGAACAGACAATGAGTCTAATTGAAAACTGGCCGAATTATTGGGACAAGGTCATTGCTCAATTCGATAATTTATTGAGAAGTAATATATTTTCCCAATTACAGGTTCAATTAACCGATGTAAATCAAAGCATTATAAAATCTATTTCTGAGCAAGCAAACAGTGTCGTGAATTCAACCTTTTCCGGAATTGGTAGTGTGCTAGGAACAATGACCAATATTGTAATCGCACTTATTACAATGCCAATAATTTTGTTCTTTCTATTAAAAGATGGTCGAAATTTACCTTACTATACAATGAAACTCATTCCTACGAGAATGCGATTAAGTACGTATAACTTATTAAAAGAAATCAATTCGCAAATTAGTCAGTATATCCGTGGCCAGTTATTGGTAGCATTTTTTGTTGCACTCATGTTCTGGATTGGGTTTGCAATTATTGGTCTTGAATATGCAGTATTACTGGCGATATTGGCTGGGGTATTAAATTTAGTGCCCTATTTAGGTTCTTTTCTGGCAATTATTCCAATCTTAATCATCGCATTAGTGACTTCACCTGCGATGCTTGTTAAAGTGATTATTGTTTTTGCCATTGAACAAACACTTGAAGGACGGCTAATACAACCATTAATTTTAGGCAGTAATTTAAAAATACATCCAGTAACCATTATTGTAGTCTTGCTGACGGCTGGAAAATTATTTGGTATTCCTGGAGTGATTCTTGGAATTCCAGCGTATGCCGTAATGAAAGTGATTTTTGAGCATCTGTTTAAACCGTACCAGACATATTCAGGTTTATATGAGCAGGACTATAATCCCGCCCCTAAACCAAGCACACCTATTGGGAAAAGAAAAAAATGAGTGTCTGTGCAGGATGCTATACAGATAACATATAATTTATTCATGCGAAAATTCATTTCCATAAATGAATTACATCCCTAATCTCAAAGGATTTAATGGAAAATTTGAGATTGGGGATTTTCGCGTTTTTTTGAAATGCAAAAATAATACAGAGAACTGATCAAGGTATTTAGTATGTAAATGGTAAAAATACATATTATGTATTAATTTCCTCTAATTCGAAAACAGTATCTATCCGAAGCTATCGTTAATCAAGATAATTTGTTTATTTCGTACACCAGGTACCAAAAGTTATTAAAGTAACTACTTACCCTTTTTTCTAATCGCCCTATGCGGATAATCAATTATTAGTTGAATGTTTATTATTGTAGGTTTTTTATACTTGCACTTTTTTTCTTAGAATGCATAGTCTATATAGATTCGAGTTTAATATGCAATGGGGGTAAAAGAATGATCAACTTTCAATCTTTTAATGGGATCGTAACAAAGATTAGTGATTTTCCGATTGGGCAAAATGCTGAAAGTGCTGGTTGTTATAAAATATTTTCTGTAGATAATGGATACGGAAATGAAGTGAATTTCGTAGTGTCACCTACAACATATTTTGTAGATCATGTCATGATTGTAGTAGGTGACCGAATAACTGGATTTTATGATGCAAACGCACCAGTGCCCCTTATCTATCCTCCACAATATCGAGCACTTGTTATGGCAAAGGATAATCCATTTCAAGATGTGAAAGTAGACTATTTTAACAGCCAATTCGTGAGTAGTGATGGCAGTTTAAAATTAAATATTGCTCCAAATACGCTAATTTTATTAGAAAATGGGCAAACCTTTATCGGAAGTGTTGCAAACCGAAATCTAATTGTCGTCTATGGTGCAACCACCAGAAGTATACCAGCCCAAACCACACCCTACAAAATTATTGTCGTGTGCTAGTTATTTTAAAAGTATGCGCCAAATAACGCCCACCTGTTTTTCAAATAGTGGTACCTGTGTGACACAACGGTAAACAATTCACATACCTGAATATATACGAAAAATGATCAGACATACGCCATTTTGTCTGATTATCATTCTGTTTTTATACAGTTTTAGTGAATTACCAGAGAAGTTTCACAGGTACCTAAAATTTAAATTTCCTTTTTAAAAGAAGTTAGAGATAGGCGTTCTGTAACTCTTGTTTCTTCTGTCTTTGAAAATCCATTTTTCAAATAGAAGGTTACTGCTGGTGCGTTTTTGGATCCAGTTGACACTATTATTGTTTCAAAACCTACCATATTGCTTTCAACGAAATCCAATAATATCTTCGCAATTCCTTTTCTAAAATGTTTAGGGTGCACCATTAACCGATGTATATCTATTACACCTTTTTTTGCTTTTATAGAAATAACTCCGCATAACTCTTCATTTAAGTAACAGCCATAGAAAGTCTCTCCACATTGCTGCAACGTATTCACTGTGTCTTTTAATGGCGGTATTTCATAAAAGTCAATTATTTTAGCTTCTACCTTGTATGAAGGTATTTGAATCTTTAATACTTCTTTAGCAAGTTCAGGATAAGTAATATCAATTTTTTTAATCAAAGTTATCCTCCGTTTACTTTTCTTATTTAATTAAGAGTAATTTAGTTTAACATGAAAGAGGTACCTGTCCGACACAAAGATGGACGATTCACATATTCCAGCAATTATAATAGAATGCAGAAAAACCGCTTAGGTATTGATTTATTTTTTATTATTATAAAGTTATTTTATATTTACTAGATCCGCGCACAGGTATATAAAATTTTGGAAATAGAAATGAATGACTTGAAAAATAAGATTTATAGCCTATTAGACAAACAAATTAAAAAGAAGCCGACAATTTGTTATCTAGTCGACTTTCTCCTTTTCCTTTATGCATTAGTTGCCTATTGTCCCGTTAGTATGTGGCATAAGTACTTTATGTACTTTAATTAATCAATTTGCCTGCATACCACCATCCACATTATACAGTGACCCTGTCACAAATGATGCGTTATCGGATGCTAGGAACAAGACAACTTGTGCGACTTCTTTCGGAGCGCCAAATCGCCCGACTGGAATTCCTTGTTTGATAGCTTCACCTGAAGTTTCCGGTTCACCAGGTGTAATGTTTTTCTGAATGTCGGCCAACATTTGGGTATCTATTGCTGCTGGCGCAACGGCATTCACACGGATTCCACTTGCAGCCGCTTCTAGTGCTGCCGTTTTCGTTAACCCCGCCACTGCGTGCTTCGAGGCTATATATCCGGCCATACCAGCCGAGCCTATGTAAGCCGCGTTAGATGCAGCGTTGATGATGCTACCATAACCTTGCGTTTCCATTTGCCGGATGACATGCTTTAGCCCTAGAAATACCCCAGTTACATTTATATTTAAAATCATCTCAAATTTATCTTTTTCTAAGTCTTTGATTGGCGTAAAGGGTCCGTTGATCCCTGCATTATTGAAGAATACGTCAATTTTCCCATACGCCTCCACCGTTTGTTTTACATAGTTTTTCACGTCTTCTTCATCTGTTACATCGGCTTGTATAACTTGTATATTATTGCTATCGCCTTTCAATGAAGATTTTGTGCTTTTTAAGGCCTCTCCGTTAATATCTACTAAAACTACTTTAGCTCCATTGTCCAAAAATAACTGAGCGGTTTCTTTCCCAATACCACCTGCACCGCCAGTTATCAAAACTACTTTTTCTTCCATACTTATCCCCTCCTATTATATCTTTCTATTCACAACTATCTATCACTTTATTGTAAGCGCTATCTATTTTCAAATGTTAGGCTTTAGAAATTAAGAGTTCAAAGAGGTTCCCCTGTCTCAGACAGATAGTGCCGCGCCTTGGTACCTAAAATAATCGTATCGGACAGCAGATTTTCCTACAAGAAAAAACTCCCTAAAGATTGTAGAGTCATATAGCGTCTATCACTTACTCACGCTTTCTTGAAATACCCTTGTACAATTTGTATATGTTTTTCCATTAGCGAGCTTGCAGTTTTAGCATCCCTCTCATTAAGAGCTGTCATTATTTTCCGATGGTATTCCAATGAATCTTCCCTGACGCTCTGTGCGAGTGAAGTTTCTTTATGTGTCCCTAACGTATTTTGAATTTTTAATACTAAATTGCTAATCGAATTGTACATATCAATCATGACAACATTATTTGATGCGGCTGCAATTCTTTCGTGAAACATCATATTAGATTCCACGTAATTCTCTTGATTATTTTCCACACACGCAGCTTCCATTACGTCAATGGTCTGTTGAATAATCATTAAATCCTCTTCTGTTGCTCGATTAGCAGCTAAAAAAGCCAGCTCCTTTTCAAGGATCCAACGCGCCTCGAAAATATCTTCCCATTCTGCTTCTGAAAAATAGAATTGGTAAACGAGAGATTCTGTAAAGGACTCATTGAAATTGGAGGAAATGAATGTACCTTTCTGTGACCTAACGATTAGTCCCAATGACTCTAAAACTTTCAAAGACTCTCTCAATGAGGTTCTGCCAACCTGAAATAAGTCCATCAACTCTCTTTCAGGTGGCAACCGATCACCTGTTTTTAGTTCCCCAGAAAGAAACAGATCTTTAATTTGGTTTACTATATCATCACCTACATTGAGACGCTTCACTGGTTCTATCATGAAACTTCCCCTTTTCAGTTTACTGTATCTACCCATTTACCGTGCTACTCCTGCTAAACGATTTGTCCTTCACTTTGTAGAGGATGAATATCATCACCGAAAGGGAAATAAGTGTCGCAAACAGTCCGATATAGATGCTCTTCGTGAATCCAAGTGTAATATATCCAATAATTGATACTGCACTAGAGATCATTGCATATGGCATTTGTGTCATGAGATGATCTATTGGATGGACACCTCCACCAATAGAAGCAAGAATGGTTGTATCAGATAGCGGAGAGCTATGTTCGCCGAAGATACAGCCAGCAAGAACAGCTCCGAAAACAGGAACCAAGTAAGTTATATCAATAATCGAAACAATTTCCGCACCAATCGGCAACATCAAACCAAATGTTCCGAAAGTACTTCCCATCGAAAAAGACATAAAAGCAGATATGGCGAAGAATATCATCGGGAACCATGCAAGTGACATGTTGCCATTAATAAGAGATGCCAAGTACTGTCCTATACCTAGCTGAGAGATTACCTGAGCTGTCATTAATGCCATAAAAAGAATAGTAACACTCGGCAAAACTGCCTTCATTCCAGAACCGACTGCTTTTGTTATGATTCCAATAGCAACTTTACGTTGTAACAAGCGAATAATGCTTACCGCTATTGCTACAAATGAACTGTAGACTAGAGCCTTAATAACATCCGTGTTCATCAGAATCTGTAGAGGTGTAATTTCACCTTCAATGTTAGAAACCCCGATATACACAGAGATAATGATGGTCAATATGACCAGCGTCAGCACAGGTAGGAGGAGATCGATCATCTTTCCGCCATCTTTAACTGGTAGTGAGCTTTCTTCCTCTCCTGCAACAGCTCCTCTAGAGGTATCGAATAGAATTCCTTCCTCTGTTGCACGTTTTTCATCTCGATTCATTTGACCAATGTTTAATTTGAAATAAGCAACCGCTATAACGAGTAAAATAGTTGTCAATGCGTAATAGTTCGTTGGGATTGTTAATAAATACACTTGAAATCCTTCATATTGCGTGATGCTATTATCAACTAAGATTGTTCCAATTAGTGCAGCTATGAATCCTGCCCACGCAGAAAATGGTAGCATAATAATGACTGGAGCTGAGGTCGAGTGCAGCATATAAGCGAGTTTAGACCTGGAAATCCGATGCCTATCTGTGATTGGACGAACTAAACTCCCGCGGAATAAACAGCTGAAAGCATCGTCAAAGAAACATAAAAACCCTAAAAAGATTGCGGCCATCTTTGCTTGGAAGGGTGTTTTCACTTTCGTTATAGCCCATTCAGCAAATGAGTGCACACCGCCAGATATATAGATTAATGTATTCAATGCACCGACAAATAAAACGAAGAGAAAGATATTCCCTTCACCTAATACTGTCAGCACAATGTCAAATATGGAGGAAACGGTACCTATAATATTCCATTGATTCGCCATTAAAGCCCCTAATACTACCCCTACCCCTAAGGATAATAAAATCCTTTTCGTAATGATTGTTAATGCAATCGTAATTACTGGTGGCAAAAGAGATAATATTGTACCTTCCATTGCAACTCTCCTTTTGTACTTGATTGCAAATCATTTCCTATATAATTCAACCCTACCCTACCAAGAAAGCGCTTTCATTTTAAATATTGATTTTAGACTCATAAGCCTTTATTTTTCACCCACTAACATATTCTCTAACGCACCAAGACCTTCCACTTCACAGACCACTTTGTCTCCAGGCTTCAACCAGTACTTTTCTTTCATCCCTAAAATAACCCCTTCAGGAGTACCAGTAAAAATTAGATCTCCTGGTTCAAGCGTCATGATTTTGGAGAGATCACTAATGATATCTGCTACGGAAAAAATCATATCCGCAGTATTGGAATTTTGTCTTTCCTCTCCATTTACCCACAGCTTTAAATTCAAGTTTTGTGGATTCTGCACTTCATCTGCTGTAACAACGTACGGACCAAAAGGCGCAAATCCGTCGTGCGCTTTTCCATAAAGCCATTGACTACTCCGTGTTTGAAGTTCCCTCACAGAAAAATCGTTGCCAGTCGAATATCCAAATACATAATCCAATGCCTCTTCTTTAGACACATTACTAGCCTTTTTTGAGATAACTACAACCAACTCTACTTCATAATCAACCTCTTTCACAAAGTCCGATATTACGGTGTCTTCTTTGTGACCCGCAAGACTATTTGCGAATTTTGCAAAGTAAATTGGTTGTTCAGGAATTGGCATACCCCCTTCTTTTGCATGTTTTTCATAGTTCAATCCAACAAAAATTAGTTTTTCAGGCTTATTTAACGGTGGTGCATATTGCAATTCTTCATCAGGTATCAAGACTGGCGAGTAGGCCAAAATTGAATTCACCTTATGAAACCCTTCCTCTCCTTGACTGATTAACTCTTGAAGGTCTTTAGGTGAAGATAGCCCTTCTTTTGCTGCTGTCGCCGCAACATCGACTATTCCACTCTCTGTTTTAACACCTAATTTAACCTCACCAGAAGAAATAAAAGATAGTAATTTCAATGAAAATCATCCTCCAATTTTTAAGTTGTCTATATTCTTAAAGTACTTGTTAAACGTGTTACCTGTCATACCTAACTAATTCCCACCTCGGAATTACAATCATGGTCGTATGGTCTGACCACGATTGTATTGCTATTGTACTCAGACAACCTATCAGATATTACCGTCTCTTAATAATTATTTATAAAGCTCATTGATAGTGTTGGTTTTCATTCTAAAATGGAAAATAACTGCAAAAAAAACAGGTTATGAAATAGTTTCATAACCAGTAGACTTATATATTTTCACGTGGACTTGATAATTTCAGAATAATTCGTGGTCAAGTGATTGTATATCAATACGTAGGTTTACCTTTGAAAAATATTATTTTACTCATGTTGTCCTCTAATCCCTATTAAGTACGTTTAAATATATAAAAAAATACCTGTAGATAAAACACTCTTTTCAAGTGTCCTAATTACAGGTACTATTTATCAAATGGGTACTAATTTATTGTATTTTTTCTGCAATCAACTGTGTTACCTCTAGGTATTTATCTACATCTTTAGACGTATGACAATGAATTGGAGAAACTCGAACAATGGCATCCAAATTCTCATCTGTTGCAAGTAATCTATAATATGGAAGAGAAGCAATGCGATTAGAAAGATACGCATATCCTAACCGCGATTTCCGAACATTTTATATGGAGCAATATTTAGAGCATCAATTTTCCAGTCATCAACATCAATTGGACCATGAGGGGCTCCCTGCACCGCATCTACCACGATAATCGTTTAAAAACATATTTCATATTCTGAATACCTTTACACATAGGTAGCTAAAATTTATTAAGCTGCTACCGAGAATGGAATCTTTCCAAGTACTAATAACTGATTTCATTTTCACTTTTTCCCCCATAGTGGTAGTGCTATGGGCTGCTTGTATTTTTGCACTAGGATCTAAATAAACTTTTGCATTGCTTACAGCTGTCGGTGCTTCGCCAAATCCACTAGCAATTAATCTAACTTTCCCTTCGTATGTGCAAATATCACCAGCGGCATAAATTCCTTCTAAATTCGTTTCCATTCTAGAATTGACAACAATACTGTTTTTCTCAATCTCTAATCCCCAGTCTTTTATTGATCCTAGGGATGATACAAATCCATAATTGACGATGACATCATCAACTTGAATAGTTTTCTTTTCGCCACCATTAACTTGTTCAATAACGACTTGTTTAATTGTTTTTTCACCAATCAATTCTAAGGGTACATATGGTGTCATTACATTCACCTTAGAATTTTGTAACAGACCCACACTATGCTCATGCGCACGAAACTTATCACGTCTATGAACGATTGTTACTTCTTGCGCAATCGGTTCAAGCATAAGCGCCCAATCAACTGCCGAGTCACCACCTCCGAATATCTGTACTTTTTCACCTTGAAACTTTTTCATGTCAGCTATAAAATAATGTAAATTTTCACCATCAAATTTCTCAGCTGATTCTAGTTCCAGCTTTCTAGGTTTAAAGGCACCATTCCCGGCAGTAATAATAATTGTCTTTGAATAATGGATAGCTTTATTTGTAACTATTTTAAATACTTTACTGTCCGTATCTTTTTCCACTATTAATACAACTTCGTTTAATGTAACTTCTGGACTGAACTGTGACATCTGAGCTTTTAAACGATCTACCAATTCAAGTCCTGTTATTTTAGAGAAACCTGCAACATCGTAAATGTGTTTTTCAGGATACAGAGCCGCCAGCTGTCCACCAAGTTGTGGTAAGCTTTCAATGATTTTCACCGAAGCTTGTCGTAGACCGGCATAAAAAGCTGTAAATAACCCTACTGGTCCACCGCCAATAATAGTTATATCAAATACCTCTTCATTTTCAAAAAATCACTTCACTCCAATCCAAACTGCGAATATCCAACAGACTTATTTTGTTCGCATGACAAAATTTAATGAAGCTTCCTTATGTGTATCTTTGTCTTCTAGAATGGTCATTAAATCTAGACGTACACCGTCTGCCACGTCTGACTCTAAATACTCATCACCTTCAAAGAAAACTTGCGTAATTAATGTTTCATGTCCTTCTTTTTCAAAAAAGAAGTGAAGATGTGCTGGTCGCATTGGGTGTTGATCTGTATATTCCAAAAATTCGCCTGTTGGACCTTCTGTTGGAATTGAATATGGTAGAGGTACAATTGACTTTACAATAAAATCACCATTTTCATCTGTAAAGAAATGACCGCGAAAATTATACTTTGGCGCATCTGAATCAAATGCAGAATATTTACCTGATGCATCATTTTGCCACATTTCAACTCTTGTATTTGCGAGTTTTTGACCGTCTACACTACTAATATTTCCTTTAAAAATTAACACTTCGCCTTTTTCATCTGGACGTTGTGTCAATACCAAAGGATATCCCTGTTGACTCTCAATTAGAGGCGATCCTTCAACAAAATATGGTCCTAGGAGGGATGGTTGCGTCCCAGGCTTATCAGTATACATGGCTCTTAAAACGTGCGTTTCTAGAAAAACATCAGCAAAAAGTGGGAGTTCACCTGCACGTCCTAATCGATCCGCCCAGTTGACAAAATTTGTATACTCTTCATGATTTAACTTTGCTTCTTTCAAAAAACCTTGAATATGATTGATAAATAAATTAAAGACCTCTTCTACTCGCTCATTTTTTTTAGTTAGTTGTTGTTGCATTATAAATTCCTCCCTTGATTTTCTAGATTAAATTATTCATTTTTCTACATTCTTGAAAAACTCTTCAAAATGAATAAGATGTCTACTCATTTTTTTAGCAGCTTTTCTGGGATTTTTCTCATAGACAGCTATATAAATTTCTTCTAATTCATTATTCAATGTTTGGCGTAATGGAGTTGGAACAGTGATGTGCTTAAATACAGGGAAAATAGTGTGAGACAGAGTCTTGAATGCTACTTGTATTAGCTTATTCTTGGTTGCCACGGCAATGTTTTGATTAAACAAATAATTGTTTTTACAGAACACCAAATCCGTCATTTCTTCACTACTTACCAGATTAATACTTTCCTTAAGTCTTAATAAGTCACTGTCCGTCCTCCGCAATGCTGCTAAATATGCTGCCCTAACTTCAATAATTCTACGCTGTTCAATTACATCTGCTATTGTCATTTCTCCTAAAGATAAAGTCACATTAAAAGATTCTCCAAAACTCTTTTTGATTGCATTTTCAGTGATGGAAGTGACGTAATGACCGCCACTTCTTCCCGATTTTGTTTCTATTAAATTTTCACTTGATAGTAAATTGAGTGCCTCTCTAATTGTGTTCCTACTTACATGAAGTTTCGATGCCATAACAGTTTCACTTGGAAGTTTTTGGCCTTCTTTTAAATCTCCATAAACAATTTCTTGCTTAATATGATTAGCAATTTGCTCAGTAACACTGTAGGTTATATAATTATCTAAAAAGTCAGTACCATGAGATTTAATAATAAAACCTCCTATCAGTTGAAAAAAACGATTGACTGAAAGACCCTGTAAAAATCAAATCTTTTCTTTACTGAAAAAAAACTGATTTAATTGAAGATATTTTTTCTGATTCTCCGGAAGTTCATCTTCTATATAAATCGCATCCACGGGACAAACTGCAGCACACGCGCCACAATCTATACAAACATCAGGATTGATAAAAAACATATCTTCTCCTTCCGTTATACAATCCACTGGACATACTTCTACACAATCCGCCGATTTCTCTCCAAGGCAAGGAGATGTAATAACATAAGCCAAATAACTCCACTCCTCAATAATGGATTAAAACAAGCTAAAATACTCCCTTTGTTCCCACTCCGTCACGACCTTCTCATGATTCTCAATATTATTCTCATCAACAAAAGCTTCGTAACGGGCAATTTCGCTTTCTTTTATTTTTGAAATATAATCCACATAGTGATCTCCCAATTTCTCTCGATATAATGAACTATTTTTAAGTTCTTCTACGGCCGCTTTCAAACTAGATGGTAACTTTTCTCTATTATCATTGTACGCTTCAATACTAGGATTACCTGGTTCAATCTTATTTTTAATGCCATCAAGCCCAGCATAAATTTGAGAAGCTAAATATAAATATGGATTTGCCGCAGGTTCTCCAACACGATTTTCAAAACGGATATTTTTCTCTCCAGGGGCGCTTATTACTCTTAGCATTGTCCCACGATTATCATCTCCCCAACCTGCTCGATCCGGAGCGAGTGAGTTAGGGTTAAGTCGCTTATATCCGTTAATGGTCGGTGTAGTGAACACAGTTGCCGCTTTGGCATGCTTTAAAATTCCTCCGATGAAATATCGGCCAATATCAGAAATTTCATCATTATGCTCATTTTTCAGTATATTTTTTCCTGTTTTCAAAGATTTAATGGATTGATGCAAATGCCAACCACTTGAAACGAAACTTTGAAACTTCGGGCGACACATAAACGAACCAATATATCCGTGCCTTTTACATATTTGCTTCACTGTATTTTTAAAGAGTAACATTGTATCTGCTGCATCTAATCCTGGTAAAGGTGCAAAAGTAAACTCCAGTTGACTCGGACCCCACTCATCTTCCATTGTACTAAGTGGTAATTGCAATTCAGAAAGTGCATCTGCGATTGCCTGCAAAATACCATCTACTTCATCAAGATTCGATTCCAAATGATATTGGTAACCACGTGCTGAAGACAATACTTGGGGAGCCTCCGGTGATATTCCTGGTGCCCCCATGTTTTCAGGTTCCATTTTATTATCTATAATCTTTAATAAATTCCACTCTACTTCAATACCTGCAACAAAGTCGTACCCCGCATTATTTAAATCTTTTATGGCTTGTTTTAAGATTCCTCTACTATCGAAAGGTAGCGGTCTACCGTCTTTTAAAAATGCATCCGATAAAATCCAAGCTGTATGAGGTGCCCACGGTAAAACTCTAAAAGTAGAGGGATCTGGAACTAGACGATAGTTTGGACATCCTGTCATTTCCTCTAAATTTAATCCTCCACCTTCTTCAAAAGGATTAAATACGATAGCACTTCCTGTGTCAAAAAATAATGGCCCTGTATTAAACTCAAGTCCACTTTCAAGTACTCCGAGGAAAGCAGGTACAGTCAATGATTTCGCTCTAGAGATCCCATGCTGATCCGCCCAAGCAACACGGATTTTTCGTATATCTCGTTCTAAAATGGTTGCCTTAATTCGTTCAATCATTTCCTCTTCTTCACTACTTCTTAAACCATGCATACCAACGAAACTGAAATCTACTTTCACCATTATTATTAGATACCCCCCACATTAATTTTAGTTTTCACACGCTCAAGAAACCGAGTAAGTAGCATTTTACTTTCTTCATCTTGTAAAATTTCAGGATGCCATTGAACTGCAAGAATTTGTGATGAGTTTGATTTCGATTCGACCGCTTCAACTAACCCATCTGAAGACCATGCTAAAGGCTGTAAAGAGGGTGCCAATTTATCAATACCTTGATGATGCCAAGAATTAACACGAGTTTCATTTCCATAAATATCGACTAGCCAACCTGCCAGTGTAACAGAATGCGTATATTCAGCTGGACCTTCAGCCGTTCTATGACTTACTTCATCAGACCACTCTGGTAAATGCTGATGTAGTGTTCCTCCTAATGCAACATTTAGTATTTGTAATCCTCGACAGAGTGCAAAAATTGGTTTCTCCATTTCAATTGCATCTTTAATCATTTGCTGTTCGAAAGAATCCCGATGACCTTCTTTCTGATACTCTGTTGTTCTATGAGGTTCCTGCCCATAAAGTGCCGGATTTACATCAGGTCCCCCGGGGATTACAAGGATATCTATCTTTCTGAGTATTGCAGGATCTTCATTCGGAGAAATCAAACAAGCATGACAACCCATTTCTTGAAAATAAGCTATAAAGTTCTCTGCATTGTACAAAACACGTTCCTTGCTGTCACTCCCAATATTCTGAGCAACTACATTAACCATCTCCTGCATAAAGGGCGTTTTTAAGTCGTAAATTGTACCAACAATACCTACTAATGGCTTCACTGTTTACACTCTCCCCAATCGTCTTTCGAGTGTTGATTTCCACGGTTGTAATTTATCAACATCTGATAACGCTTTCATAATTTCCATGTAATCTTCATGATCTAATGCAATCCAAGTATCGTCTGGTATTTCATCATAAATTCCATATTCCCAGACTTCAGCCTCCTGTACACTCTTCGCAAAGAATTTATACTTTTCAATGAGCTTTTCTTGCCGCTCTACTTTTCTTTCAAGATGCTCCACTTTAATGAGAAGAGCTTTTTCTAATTCACCCATGCCTATACCTCCTAAATCTAGTATAGTTAAAGATCATTCTCTATAAGATAAACGTCAAATTATCATGATGTTGGTCAGAGTCTATCAAATTGACCATCTTCATCCCAATTTTCCAATCTATATTTTCTCTAACTAGTTTATATGCTATCCATCCTGAAAAACTTTCTAACTTACCGGCACGGAACTCAGATAGAATAAAGTTGGCTCTCACGTATAATTCGTCTTGGCAACTCCCTTCCACAACTTCAATATTAGTAATCATACGCCGTGTTCGCGATAGTGGGAGTTGCGAATAAGCATAGCCGGTACGCAATCGATAAACTCTGTCTTCCAAACGCCGACGATCATCGAAAGCGATAGATACTTCTTTTCTAGGATTTCCGCCGCCTGGGACGGTTGGTACCCAATATAGACATTTTTTTGTATACATGTCTAGCCATTCTTCAAGACGCAGTTCATCTATTAAACGTGCTTCTTGAAATAGAACTTGTTCCGCTTGTGCTTTTTGTTCGGGAGTTGCAGTTAAAAAATTGTCATCGAATATTTTTAATTCCGCTAGTAAATTTTCATAAAAGTCATTATCTATATAATGTGACACTACTGATGTATTTACTTCGTCTGAAGTTCTAGACATTTTTCCACACTCTCCTCTCTACTCAGTAAGCGCTTCCATTCCTGGAAATAGCCTCTCATAGGCGCTTCATCTGTTACAGGTGCAGTAATAACACCGAATTCATCAATGCTTTGTCTATCCGGTACACCGAATCCTCGATTAAACATAACCCATTCTACTTCGGGAATACTTAAGCCACGTTGACATTCCGCAAAATTGGCTACATCATCTGGTTCTCCAAAAGCAGGGAAATCTTCCTGAGAACGCATTCGCAAAGTATTTACTTCATCTGGTAAATTGTCAATCGTTGTTGCATACCATGTTAATCTAGTTTTATCAACTGAAATTGGTTCAATAACTTGAATTTGATTACCTATAATCAGCAAATTCGGGAAAATGGATAAATTCATTTGTGCACCTACAGCCCAATCTAGGTATTGTTCCGCATCGTCTTTATATTTTTCTTTAATTATTGCTTCATAAGCTTCACGACCAGGCTGTGGACGCTGTTGCTCCCACGCATCGCCAATTTTTTCATACATAGGCCTCTGATCTAGAAAGACATGTCCATTTCCTAAATATTGTACATACATAGAAGAAGCATCGGGATTTTTTCCAAAGTAGGTCATATCTTTATCTTGATCTGCATCATAACGTTCCCCCAACGCCAATAACGAACGGTGTGAAAATGATACATGATAACCGTCTGCTGCATTATCGAAAACAAATTTCCAATTTCCATCTAGCGTCAGACGATGTGAACTATTTTCAACTACTAGATTTCCTTCATAACGATCAAGCCATTGATCCAGTAATGGGCGTGCATTTCCTAAATGCTCTTCTAGGCTCGGCGCATCTACTTCGTTCATAGTTCCAAAGATAAAACCTCGATAAGACTCAACCCTTGCAACCTGAGCTAAGTTTAAATCACTTCTCTCAAAATCATCACCGTACGCCTTCCCCCATGGAACACCATTCAACTTCCCTTCATTAGAGAAGTTCCAACCATGATATGGGCAAACAAAATTTCTAACATTCCCTTTTTCAAGCCGGCAAATTGTCGCACCTCGATGAGTGCAACGGTTTAACAATGCCCGAATTACTCCATTATTATCACGAGTTACTATTATTGGACGTTGACCTAAATAAGTCGTTTTGAAATCATTGATTTTAGGAATTTCACTTTCATGAGCTAAATAAACCCATGTATCACCATAAATTTTTGTCATTTCCATACCGTATATTTCGGGATCCGTATAAACCGAACGATGAACACGATCCTCTTGAATTAAATGCTCCCAGTTATGTTTTACCATGAAATATTTAGCCTCCTAAAAAATTATTATTGATTTAATAACATCTTCATATTCATAAAGAATACCTTTTTAATACAACCTCCTATTCGCAAATGAAACATTATTAGGTTGTAAATTAATATTAACATATAATTCAGACTTTGAATTGTATAATATTAGAACAATTTAATCTGTTTTGTCTTTAATAAAAACAAACTCTTTAAATGATGGATTTGTCGTGTTTCCGATGGCAGTCTTGATGTGATTTAACGGAGCTAATTATCTTTTGGTACATCCATATCGTAATTCACTATATGTGAGCTGAGGTTTAAATTCTTGATTTGAAATCATTGAGACGCTCCCTAGAATTAGTATTCTTATTATAGAACAAAAACATCGAGCCTTTCCTCTATATTATTGAGGAAAGGCTCGATGTTCTGTTATCAATATACACTGATGAAATAGAAGTCCTATAAATCTACCTAAGGAAAACCAGCGCATGCGCTTTCCTAGTGATAGCCAAAGCGATAAGACCGTCAGTGGTTTTCTTCCTGACAGTCTTATCTCCGTAGTCACTCACGAAGCACCGAAGTGCGTTGTCTTGGTAATTCCTAGTTCAGCGTATTAACCAAAGGCTTTTTCAGTTGTCCATTCTCACCATTGATATTTTATAGCGTATCGCCCTATCTATAACAATATGATTTCAGTAGTTATAACTTAGGTGATATTCAGCTAACTCCACCAGGCTTCGTACGATTAAAAACTATAACTTTTAACCCACGTAGGAGTATCAGAATATTCGCTTCAGCCCAATATGAAGCTTGCATTTCAGATTCCAGTTAAATAGTTATGTTTCTTTTGTTCAAGAAATCTCACATTTGATGCCGAAGGCACTTATAGTGAAACGTGTCGCACTAGTGAATAACCTGAATGGTTCCGCGCACAATTTCCTGAGATTAATTCATTATAATACAAATTAAATTATGCTTCACTTGAAATTAGTTTCTCCTTCTGTTCCTCAGGTACATCTAAAATAATAGTACTCGGTTTTTTGATCAATGCAGCCACTATATAAATTCCAGAAGCTAAAATTACAGCTATTATAAACGGAATAGGAAACCAGCCCATATAGTTAACTACCATACTGATAGATGCACTTGCAATAAAGGCTACAATACCTTGCCAATTGTAATTCGGAATTTGTTCAAGTGATTGAATATTACTTGTAGATTTATAGATTACTCTACGAACAAAATAATAATCTGTCAATACAATTACTACCCACGAACATAGTAGCACACTTCCAAGTGTTATAAATTCCTCAATATAATGTAAGATGTCACCAAAAACAAACAATAGTGATAAAATATTTGCAGCTATTACCATAACTACTCTTCCTGGACGCCAATTAAATAATACATCGGAAAAGTTAACTAAGGCCAGTGCACCTATATAAGAATTACCAACCTGTACTTTAGATTGAGAAAAGAATACTGCTAATAAACCAAGAATTCCTCCCCCTAATACAAGTGTTACTCCAGGGTTTGTAACCGCTGCCATTAATGCACTTTGTTCATCTAATCCAGTGTTTACAAAATACTCTGTCGTTAAAATATATCCAAACCCTGTGATTATTGCTCCAAAAAACAATGTAACACCATACATTGCAAAACTTGACACTAAAGAAATTTTAGCAATATCCTTGCCTGATTTAGCAAAACGGGTAAAATCTGTAACAGCGATAGCTATTAGTCCCGCTAGTGTAATAGTTGTATTAATAGCTACGGCAAATCCATCCCACTTTGATACACCTGGAATCTGTGGTTCAGTAGTAAATATTGAGCCAAAATCACCATTACCTAATAAACTATATGCCAAATAAATTAAAACCAAAAATAATAATGGAACCATAATTTGCGCTATTCGAGCTATAATTTGCGCTCCAAAAATGGAAAGTACAACCCATAATAACGATAAGCCTCCAAACATTATTACTTTCACTAAAAATGTTTGTTCTATATTAAAATAAAACACCGCTGAATTTACAATTAATACATTTTCCAATGCAAATATACCGATAATTAGGAATCCCCATACTAAAGATGATAATGCGGATCCTTTTGTACCAAAGGCATAAGCACGTGAAATTACATTCCCTGAATATCCTTCTTTATAGGAGATGTAACCCATCCCATACATAAAAATAGAACTCACAATAAAAGCAATAAAAGCTGAGAGCATTCCCATCCAAAAACCAGCCATAAATGTTACTAAACCACCATACATTAAAACTGCAATACTTGTTACAATTCCAATTTGAATCGACGCTATATCTCTCCAACTTTTTCTTTGATTATCGGGCACACGCTCAAGTGCAAAGTCTTCCATCTTATTATCGTTTTGTCTACTTTCCATTTCATATTCTCCCTTTCTATCAATAAATACTATTTTTTATGGAATAGAATATATAAAAGTATACAAAAAATAACACGGTTCAATAGATGATTTATCTAACTATAAAAATTAAGCCTCTAACATATTTTGTTAGAGACTTAATTTTCACTGAGCTCGTAAAGCTATCGTAGCTTCTTCATTTAACGAATAATCTTTTTCGCTAATTACTAATTTATAATCTCGCGATGCTTTTTCAATTGATAGGAGACCTGATTCAACTTCCTTTAATATTTTTGAAACTGGTCGATCTAGTGGGTTGCCATAACCACCACCACCACCACAAAATTGTTCTAGGATAGTACCCTTAGAAATACCAAACAGCATATCCTTTCCTCCTAAATCAACAGTTTCCCCATCTGAAAAGTACAATGTTGCTACATTCAGTGTACCTTCTAGTCCACCTTTCAATCCTTGAGGTTTTTCAGCACCTTCCGATTCCATACCATCACCAATTAGTCCGACTGTATTATTTTCTCCCTCAATCCGAAGTTTTAAGTAGGTACCATAGCCACCACGGAATTCACCGGAGCCCGCAGAATCAACGGAGTACTCATACGCCTCTAAAAATACAGGATCCTTAATTTCGAACATTTCTGGGTCTTGCGAAATCATACTTCCCGCACATCCAGCAAATCCAATTCCATCAAATCCATCCGTATCTTTTAGTGCACCTTGTCCACCTTTTGATAAAAATCCAATTGTAAAGTATGATGTTTCTTTTCTTGAATCATAACCTGTAAAAGTAGGAAACACAGAATTAGACCAAGATGCTGTTACATTCTCCGGCACAGCATCCTTAAATGCCTTCATTATTGCATCCAACAATACATCTGCCATTTGATTTCCAAATAGGGTTGCCGCCGGGAAATTAGGATTAACAATTGACCCTTTAGGGAAATAGCATTCTAATGATCTAAATAACCCTTCATTTTGGGCAATGTTACTACCTGGATTAATTAACATCAAATACGCTATGGAACAAGCAGCTTTTGCAGATGCTTGTGGCATATTTGTGAATCCAGGAGCTTGTTTTGCAGTTCCTGTGAAATCCATATGAACTTTTTTATCTTTAATAGTTAATTTGACTTGTACTTTGTACTTTTTCGTTTTATCTTGACCGTCTGAAACCATATAACTTTCACCGAAATACTCTCCTTCTTTCCAAGTAGAGATAATTTCTTTGACCTTTTTTTCAGTAGCATTAAATACATATTCTAAATGATTTCTAAATTTTTCAAGACTATATTTTTCAATGGTTTTTAAAAATTCACGTTCACCAATGTTACATGCACCTATCATGGCCTTCACATCTTCTTCCACGATAGCTAAGCGTACATTCGCAAATAACATCTTCCATACATCGCGAATAACCTTGCCTCTTTCTACAACTTTTAAACCAGGAATTCGAATGGCTTCTTGCCATACCTCTGTATGATTCGGATTATATCCACCTAGTGTGGCTCCACCTATATCAGATAAATGGCCCTTACTTACTGCCCATCCTACAAGTTCACCTTCCCAAAAAATAGGCTTATAAATTCCTACGTCATGTGTTTGGTTACCGCCTTCAAATACATCATTGTGCACTATAATATCGCCTGGGAAAATATTACCCTCGAATTCTTTCATGATATTCGGAAGTGCTGGCTGCGCACCAAAACCAATAATAGGAATGTTAGCACTTTGTTCAACCATTCGACACTTATTATCGAATAATCCTGTTACAAAGTCCCCAGCTTCATTAAATACTGGTGAACGTGATGTACGCTTAAGAACATTAGCCATATCTTGCGTTATTGAATATAATCTTCTTTGAATTACAGAAGCTAGAATAGGATCCACTGTCTTTGTCATAGAACTCCCTCCTGTTCTAAAGTTACAAAAAGCCTAACTTGATTTTCAGCTAAATCCTTCTTATAAAGAATAAAATTATCATTTTTATCTACTATACAATTAAATTCTTCTGGGACAACAATTGTAGAAACAACTTGCTCAATTAAAGCAGGTCCTGTAAATGTATTGCCATGATTTAATTGATCCCCATCGTACACATTTACACTTTGAAATCCCTTAGAATTATTTAAATAGATATCTCTACTCCCTTTTAAACTATGATCTGCGAAACTACTATGATAAGGTTTTGTATTCATCATTGGCTTCAACGTCTTTCCTATTGCAGTCACATTAAAATTAACGATCTCTACAGGCATTGTGTCTGTGTTATATCCAAATAACTGATCGTGTACTTGATGGAATCTTTTCTCGATTTCTTCAATTGATAAATTATCCACTTCACTTTCTCTAAATCGTATGGGTACTTGATAATATTGGTCTGCATACATCATGTCAAAGTGGTATTGGAATTCTAGTTCTTCTTCTTTTACTTTCTCAGCAATCAATACCTTTATACCTTCTTGTTTTAAATCGGTAAAAATGTCTTTAATTTCAGCTACAGTAATTGTAGATGTTAAAGCTCTCTGGGATTTAACAAAATCATGACGGATATCTGACATTAGCATTCCGGCAGCACAGAAAATAGAAGACTCCCTTGGCACAATTACTAATTCACATTCAAGTTCCTTAGCAATTTCAACTGCGTGCAATGGTCCAGCTCCTCCTGCACTTATTAAAGGGAATTCGCGTGGATCATATCCCTGGTTAATTGTCGCTTCCCGAATACCATTCGACATATTCACATTAATCATGTCGATAATCCCTTTTGATGCTTGTTCTACTGTTAAATTTAATTTATCAGCTATATTTTCTTTAATTGCTTGATATGCTTTATCCTTATCTAATTTCATTTGTCCGCCTAGGAAAAACTCTGGATTTAAATATCCTAAAATTAAGTTTGCATCTGTAACAGTTGGTAATTCACCACCAAAACCATAACAAGCTGGGCCAGGATTAGCGCCTGCACTTTGAGGGCCTACATGTAATAATCCTCCCTCATCTACCCAAGCAATCGAACCTCCACCAGATCCAATAGTGTAAATATCTACTATTGGTAAATTAATTGGCCATCCTGCAATTTCACCTTCTGTACGTACCAGTGGATTTCCATCCTTTAAAATTGAAACATCGAAGCTTGTACCGCCCATATCCATCGTAATTGCATCTAACATATTATGTGGTTTTAAATACCAACTTGCTGCAATCGGTGCTGAAGCCGGTCCAGAAAGTAATGTATTAGCTGCTTTCTGAATAATCTCTTGTGGTGTAGAAACTCCTCCATTAGATTGCATTATTAAGAGCACACCTTTAAAAGCCTCTTCCTCTAGTCTGTTAATCAAAAGACCAAAATAATTTTCAATAATCGGTCCAACAAATGAATTTAAAACTGTAGTACTTGTTCGTTCATATAAGTTTGCACGAGGTACAAGTTCACTTGATAATGTCAGATAAAATTCCGGATGATTTTTCCGAATATACTCTCCAACTTCTTTTTCGTGTTGTTTATTTGCGTATGAATGCATAAATGAAACAGCGATAGATTTAATGTCTTCTTTTTTGAACTTATCTACGATTTCTTCAACTTGATCTAATACTAAATCCTGTACTACCTTACCAGAATAATCAATGCGTTCCTTGAGTGTTAAACGATTCTTACGTTCGACATACGGTTTGGGATTTTGATATCGGTTATTGTAAGCATCCGGCCGAACCCCACGACGCATTTCTAAAATATCTCGAAATCCTTCTGTTGTAATTAGACCTGTATTAGCTCCTCTATATGTCAAGGCTGCATTTGTTCCTACTGTAGTACCGTGAACAATAATGTCAACTTCTTGTAGGAAATCGTAAACACTTAAATCTACGTCATCTGCCATATTCTGTATTCCATTAAATAAACCAATTGTAGGATTTGCAGGTGTCGTGAGAGTCTTATAAATTTTTGAATTTCCAATACTATTGATTAATAAAAAATCGGTAAAAGTACCACCAACATCAATTCCAATACGATATCCCATCTTCACACACCCCTTTCATTTTTGAAATTATACTTCAGATAATTCCTTAGTTTTCACAAAAATCACATCATGATTTGTATTAGAAAGTCGTTCAGTACCTGTCTTTGTAATAATAAAAACATCTGACATATATGCTGATTGAACTTTATTATCATGAATATTTTGAGGATGCACGCTAATAACCATTCCTTCTTTTAATGTCATTAAATCTTCATCATTTTCACTTGGTACTTCAACACCAACAAAGTTAGTTTCTACTTTATTAGCTACAAGTGGTCGTTCAATTACATCCATCCCTATACCATGCCCTGAGAGATGCCCGCATTGATAACCATATTTTGCTGCAATTTTCTCGATTTCTTTTTGCACATTACCTACATGTACTCCTGGTTTCATATATTGCTCAATAAATTCAAGACCTTCCCCTACAGAAGCAGCTAATTTATCCATTTCTTGATTTCTTTTTCCGAAACAAAACATTCGAGAATACTCAACCCAATGGCCAGTCGGCCCTGTAATTTCTAATGAAATAATCAAATAATCTCCATCATTAATCTTTCTAGGTCGCGGAGCTAAAAAGTACGGCTCTACTTCTCCCTCATTTTCACTCGATAAACAAAGAAATAACGAATCTTTTGCTCCTAACTCATGTACTTTTTTATAAGCAAAAGCAACAGCCTCTTCCTCTGTCATACCTACTTTTATATTATCTACAATTGCCTGGAAACCAGCTTCAATAATACGATTTGTTTCACGAATACCTACTAATTCACTTTCACTTTTTATTGCGCGAACTCGATCAAAATCAATTGAAGCATCTACCCATTCAATATTCGGTAAACTTTCTCTCAAATAATTATAATCCTCAATTTTGACCGTATTATTTAATCCAACTACACCTACCTTGCCTTCAGTAATATTGTTTTCTTTAAACTTGCGTACCAGTTCTAAAACTTCATGATCTGCCGGATATAATGTATCTGGTACACGACGATCTGTACAATAATGCAAACCGGACGGTAGTATTTGGTAAACGCTTTCATTAAATACAACCCCATATCCATATCGGTGGATTAATAAGTTATCAAATAAATATTTTAATGAACCTTTTTTACCTAAATATGAATCTGCTGCAAATACCATAGCTACGTAACCGGATGAAATAGACAAATCTCTAACCTTATCAATTCTTTCCTGTCTTTCTTGTTCAGTAACTGAAATAATCATTTAAATTCTCCTCCTAATTTAATTTATCTGCATTAAACCAAAATTTCATATATTCCAAATCTTGATTTAATTACATACTATCACTGTTAAGACTTGTTGAAATGTTCTAAAATAGAATATATTAGTATACAAGTGATTCAATGCTTTTTTAGAAAAGGAAGAGTGATTTAGAAAATGGAATTTTTTAAAAATAAAGTTCAATCTATTCGTTCTATTAATGATCAAATTGCACATGATTTAAAACAACAAATTTTTTTTGGAGAATTAGAACTTGGAACAAAACTACCGAGCGAAAGCCAGTTATGTGAAATATACAGTGTAGGAAGAAATACGGTAAGAGAAGCCTTGAAAAATCTTGCAGCTGAAGGACTTTTAGAATCAAGAGTTGGTAAAAATGGTGGACACTATATATCTAACATTCCAGAAGAAAGTTTTTATACATTTAATTCTAATGAAAATGAAATATCTTTAAAATTACATCAAACTTCTTTGGTTGAAATCATTGAAATGAGAAATATAATTGAAATTCAAATTGCTGCTCTCGCTGCAGAAAGAAGGACCGAACTAGATTTAGTAAACATCAAAAAACAAATACAAAAACTCGAAAAAGAAGATATAAGTAATTTAAATTTCTTCTTATATGATTTAATATTCCATAAAAGTTTAGCTCTAGCGTCTAAAAACCAATTTCTCGTAATTTCATTATTATCTGTCATAAAAGCAATTAGCTCATATTTAATAAATTATAAATTAGAACCAAATTTACGCGAAATACTTCTAAATGATTTATGGGGAATTTATTATGCAGTTGAAAAAAAAGACTCGCAGCAAGCACAAAAACTAATGTCAAAACATCTTAATCGTGAATATCCTTTATCAATAAATTAACACGGCTTCAAATATCGTTAATACTGCATTTAAAGTCCAAATTGTTGATGGGGTCTTCTGTCCAAGCCATGATGGCTATATTGTTCATTAGAGCCGTAAAGATAGGCTAAACGTATTCCATTTTTTATAAGCATTCAAACTAGTCATAGAGAAGACGTCCCCAAAATCACATATTTATGCAAGCTTCAAATAGTCCACACCTATTTTCTCATTTTTACTTAGGCGATAATTTTCTCTAGCAAGTAATAGAAGTGGTTTTACGATGATAGTCGCAGATTTAAAGAAGGAATGGGAAATTCGGATTGAGGAACAGTGATTGTTTATCTCGCAGGTTTTGAATATTCTTCATAAAAGTTTGCTAAATTCGACGACGACTGAACCATTAACAGCAAGAGATTGTGCTCATGGTCTCTTCCCGGAACATGTTAAAGTTGCCCTCATGCAATTACTTCCATCCCTTGCTTCCCGTGGTTTCGTCGACTGTGAATGGAATCATGTCTAGTTCTTCTGTTACTACAATATAGTCGACTTTGTAGATGCTTCCCTTGATAGTAGCGCTTCAAAATAGCGGAATCACCGGGTATCATGTGCCTCCTTGTTGCCGATTTGGCGAACGTGGTGAAGAGCGTCCCGAATTTCCGGTATTAAATAACCATTGTCATTAAGTAGATCAAGTCGTTCATTGAGTTCCCAATTTTCTAAATGTTGATTTTCCTACATCCGATTAAATTAGACCCATTCTTTTTAGTTAACTCTTCTCCAAGATCATCTACTCGCTCCAACATCTTTGTAATTGCGATATCAACAAGACTTTTTACTGAATAGTTCTGCGCACAAGTACCTGAAATTATATCTCTCCATCATTTTATAAATTAAATAGCAAAACTCCTAGGTAACTGCTTATATATTATTTTGTACCTTTGAATAATATATATTAAGTAGCTGTTAAGCCACCAAAAGGAGGTTTTTGATGTGCGTCAGAGAGGTAATGAAAGATTTCGTTTTTGTATTTTTCCAGGTTATAACTGGTGTGGGCCTGGTTGTAATGGGCCCGATGCCCCTATAAATGATATAGATGCAGCGTGTAAAGCACATGACCAATGTTATCGAAGAGGCAGAAATCCATGTGAATGTGACCAAGAATTTCTTAAGCGCCTGCATTCCAAAATAGATCCATACACAAAACAAGGGAGACATGCCCGTCTGCTCTATAATTATATGAAATTACAAGAACGATTCAATTGCTACTTTTATAGATAGTGGCATTACAGAGCCCTATAGAAAAGATACCTTATTCTAAATCAATTCAGAGTTGATTTAGAATAAGGTATCTTTTTTAACGGTTCACTGCTCAATTGCAAGTTTATTGTAACCTAAACCTCGTACATTTGAAGATAATCCGCTTTTTGTCCAAGCTTCTCCCATAACTTATCTTGTTAGCCTACTAGTAAACCCATTAACAACGAGGAATTAGACTAATGGTCTTAAACTTAAATAATCGCACGGTAATGGAACTTCTATTTAGTATTTACCTTTATTCAGCAAATGTTTTTGTTCTGAAAGCGAAGCATCAGCTACAGAAGACTCTCACCTCCATAGGTGGAGATGAATGCTTTTTTGTTATCCTCGTCCTGCGGCAACAAGGAAGGATTCAGTACAATCCTTCCCCCCTGTAGGCCTCAAGCTCGATTCAAAATCTAAACGCAATTACGCCGAGGCGTAATTGATCAAGAAAATTTATTGTCTCGCTTAAATTGACAAATCAACTGAAAAAAACTCAGGCAGTGCCTGTTCACGCTTGTCGAGCATAATTTGTTCCGGCTGGATGCCCTGCTCACGCAGTACTTTAATGTTCTGCAAGAGGAATTCATCGCTGCCGACAACATAGAAGAGTCCATTCTTGTCTGTAGCAAGATTCTTCACTTCTTCATAGTAGTCTTTCCGGTTATCGACGAACTGTGATGTGAACTTCTTGTCAGGTGCGGATTCAAAAATATTAGTGAATAAAAACTCTTTTGATGAGTCGATGTTCAGTGAATGAATTTGATTGACGTTGTCAGCACGTTCGAAATAATCAAGTACAAGCGGTCTGAAAGTTGCCAGGCCGACACCTGAAGAGAGTAGGTAAACATTTTTGTTTTCTCTTTTAAGCGGTACATTCGAATGCGTTTTAAATATTGCAACTTCATTACCGACCTCAAGATTTCTTAAAACCGTTTTAAACTCAGAGCACTGCTCTCTGATGCGTGTTGTGATACCGATTGAATTTTCGTGCGGTAAAGTGGAGATTGACATGTGACGAATCAGGCCGCGGTTTGGTTTATCACCGGCATTAAAACCTTCCAGTGCGAAGTGGGTGTGGGAACCTTCTTCCCATGTAAAGTCTTTCGGACAGTCGAGCAGGTACGTTTTAACCTCAGGCGTTTCTTCAATAATCTTATTTATTTTAGTCCAGTATATTTGCATTATATATTCTCCTTACTCAGTTATATTTATCTGATACTCTCACTCATCTAGTATACAATTAGTGATAACAATTCTCAATTAAATGAACCTTACTTAGGGATGCCAAATCTTAGTCCAGAATTGCTCCCTTACTTATACCTACTTAATATTTCTTCTGGAATATGACAATAATCATTTGGACATCTAGCTAATCTATCTTGATGTTCTTCTGCACTTCTCACATAGTTTGTAAGAGATAATACTTCAACAACGATAAGGTCATAATCATTTCTCTCACTAAGAAACGACTTCGCCTCTTTTAAGTGTTCAGGCTTTTCACTATATACGCCTGTTCTATATTTCTCTCCAACATCCTGTCCTTGTTTATTCAAACTATATGGATCAATGATTTCAAATAAATACCCCATTAATTCCCTGATCGTTACAACTCTCGGATCAAATCCTGTTTTTACACATTCAGCGTACCCATCATAATCACCCTCAAGTGTATGACTTGTTCCATTAGCTCTTCCGGCTTCTGTAAACATAACGCCAGGTAAATTTTTTATAAAAGCTTGTACTCCCCATAAACATCCACCTGCAAAATATACGACTTCCATATTGACTCTCCTCCTTGTTAAAAAAACCAGCTTGCCCCAGACCTTTTCCCGGAGGATCATCTGGTCATCTTCCACTTTCGGTACGCTCCCAAGAAACTTAAAAGAGGTACTTTGTCAGACACATAGACGAACAATTCATACATTTAATTAATCATACAAAAAATAAAGGAAAATTGCATAGGTATTAATTCACTTTGTATTTACTGAATAGTTCCACGCACTTGTAACTAAAATAATTACTCTACTTATTATAGCCCTCTGGTTCGCAATCTCTGGCTCAATTCATCAGCAACATTCAAGGTCAACCTACGCGCTCTCGAGTAACAAATGGAGCTCCCGTTTTCAAATATCTTTATAGAGTCGGTACGGATTAACTTTACGTTTGCAAATTGTACACTTTTAACTAAAAATCTAAATTTAAAAACACCTCTTCTATAAATTTTGATGTATACCCAAGTACGTTCGTATATTTCAATCACCATATAATTGTTAGTAACTATTCAAAAGAGGTACTGTGTCGTAAAGACACAAAATTCACGCATTAAAGTAATTATCAAATAGTAATGAAAAATTTGGATTGATTTACTATGATTTATTATTGAATTGGGTTATATTTACTGAATAGTCCCAATCATAGGAACCTATAATTTAGTTCCATTACAAATTACAAGAAGCCTATGTATATTACAAAAGAAAGCGAGGGAATTAAATGTAAACTAGTTTGTATTGTGAGAAGTGAAAGATAGGACAACAGAGAAAGTGGTCCCTCACTTGTGGAGATCTAATTGAGAATTTGAAATGACCGTTCTAATCCTCCATCTCTTATGAATGAGAATGTATTTCCCTTTAATGAGGTAAGTAAGGTTAGTACTTGATTCGATTTTTCTATATAAACCTATTAACATCAACGTCTATAACGATTATCGTTATATTTTTTCATTATATTTAACTGAAGTTCGTTATATCTTCTCACCTAAAATCTATCAATATAATTATTCTTATGATACAATTATTATTGAATAAGAAACATTATAATCTAGGAGGTAATTGAATGTCAGAAAATCAAAATAACAACAAATTGACAACTGCAGCGGGCGCGCCTGTAGTAGATAATCAAAACTCGCAATCGGCCGGACCACGTGGACCACTATTATTACAAGATGTCTGGTTACTAGAAAAACTAGCAAACTTTAATAGAGAAGTAATTCCTGAGCGTCGTATGCATGCAAAAGGATCAGGTGCTTATGGGAAATTTACTGTAACACATGATATTTCTCAATATACTTCCGCAACACTTTTCTCTGAAATCGGAAAAGAAACAGAAATGTTCGTTCGTTTCTCAACGGTAGCTGGTGAGCGTGGAGCTGCAGATGCAGAACGTGATATCCGTGGATTCTCTATGCGCTTCTACACTGAACAAGGTAACTGGGATTTAGTTGGTAACAATACGCCAGTATTCTTCTTCCGTGATCCACTTCAATTCCCTGATTTAAATCATGCCATTAAACGTGATCCACGTACTGGTATGCGTAGCGCTAATAACAACTGGGATTTCTGGACATCATTACCGGAAGCACTTCACCAAGTAACTATTGTAATGAGTGATCGTGGTTTACCAAGCTCATATCGTAAAATGCACGGTTTCGGTAGTCATACATTCAGTATGATCAATGCAAATAACGAACGTGTTTGGGTAAAATTCCATATGCGTTCTCAACAAGGTATTGAAAACTTCACTGACCAAGAAGCAGTTGAAGTTGTAGGAGTAGACCGTGAGAGTTCTCAACGTGACCTATACGATAATATCGAAAAAGGCGACTTCCCTAAATGGAAAATGTATATTCAGGTTATGACGGAAGAACAAGCAAATAATATGCCTTACAACCCATTTGACTTAACAAAAGTTTGGTATAAAAAAGACTTCCCGCTTATTGAAGTTGGAGAATGGGAACTTAACCGTAACCCTGAAAACTATTTCGCTGAAGTGGAACAAGCCGCTTTTGCACCGTCTAATGTTGTACCTGGAATTAGCTTCTCTCCAGACAAAATGTTACAAGGTCGTTTATTCTCATATGCAGATGCACAACGTTACCGTTTAGGTGTAAACCATCAGCAAATTCCGGTCAATACACCAAGATGCCCGGTACACTCTTTCCATAGAGATGGTGCTATGCGTGTAGATGGTAACCATGGTGGAACATTACCTTATGAGCCAAATAGTTATGGACAATGGAAAGAACAACCTCAATACAAAGATCCGCATTTAGCACTTCAAGGAGATGCTGGTGTTTGGGATTTCCGCGAAGATGATGATAACTATTATGAACAACCAGGAAAATTATTCAATCTAATGACTCCTGAAAAACAACAAGTATTGTTTGAAAACACTGCACGTAACATGGATGGCGTTGAAGAATTCATTAAAGTTCGTCACATCATTCATTGCTATAAAGCAGATCCAGCTTACGGACAAGGACTAGCAGAAGCAATGGAAATTCCTTGGGGCTATATCGAGGCTGCAATGGCTTAACAAATAGAGATGATTCTAAACGCTTAGTCAACAGGTTTAGCATCCCCTCTTAATACTTTTAACATTGAGTGGCGGTCGTAACAGATGTTACGACTAGCCACTTTTTTGATTACTTAAAAGAGGATGTGTCAGACACAATGACGAACAAGTCACGTTTTTAATTATTTATACAAATAGAGAATTAAAGTCGCATAGGTGTTGATTTATTTTGTATTATTATAGAATTAAATTGTATTTACTGAACAGTTTTTCGCGCAGATACTAAAAAGTTGATTGCGCCCTCCTTCGCTTTCATAGCTACCGATATGCTGGCTAACCGTTTGGTTAAACTCTGTTGGCTTATCTACGTTAGATAAGTGTCCTGTGCGCTGGAATACGACTAATCTTGCATTCCGAATAGCATAATACATTAAATACGAGTTATAGATTGGCGTCATTTTGTCCTCACATGAGCCGATAATTGTCGTAGGAACTTTTATGTTGAATAAGTCGTAATAGTAATTCCTGTCAAAAGAAGATTGGGCTGATGATAAATAAGTATCTTTTCTAATTAGGAAAGAATCCTTGACTAAGCTTATCTTCATTTCATCTTTATCATCGTATAAGCAAGTTTTTAGCAATTCATTAATTTGTTCAGTTTGACCATCTAAGCTTAATAACTTCTTTGTTCTACTCAGTGCGAGATTGCCCACTAAGCTTGGAATATAGAAAAGTGTATTACTTAATATTAGTGATTTAACTCTGCTTTTATACCGTTTGTGGATTTCTTGGGCTACGAGTCCGCCTAATGAAAGTCCGCATATATGCACTTTTTCTATTTTCAAGTGGTTTAACACCCTAATAATATCCGCTGCAAACCGCTCTACTGTTAAATTTTGCGTTTCAACTGAATCTCCATGACCTCTTAATTCGATAATAATCAGTCTGTGATTAGCGCTTAAAGACAATTGCGGATTCCATGCTTCTCTTCTACTTCCCAATCCATGAATTAATAAGAGTTCTTCACCTTCCCCTACATCTGTATAATTTAACATCCTCTACACCTCATAGTTTGTATTTTTACACACGTTACTATAATTAAAAATCCGTGGAAGTCAGCAGCAGCCATTTCCCAACCCGATTTCCTAAACAACGCCGAACTGCGGCGCATATAGTAACTCCGAAGTAATCCCTTCGCAGCCATCTCGGCCCTTAAACACCCCGACTAGTTCTCTCCTTTGCTTATATGCGAAACCGACGCCGATTAATAACGATGCATCCTTTAGAATTCAATTAGTTTTTTTACGTCCTTCCTCTTCGGCAATTCGAGTTCGCATTTGCCGTCTCTATCTCCCGTTCTGTCCGTTTCATCCGCTTGCGTAATTGCGATAGCTACCACCGATTAACGTCCGACAAGTTGCGCCGTTGTAATACATCCTCGCCAGAAATACTAACGTATATGCGGACGAGGACTTCGCACCAGCGCATTACTTCATATTTATGACTAAAACTGCTTGCAGATATAACAAACTTGTAGAGCTTGACATTAAAATAAACACAAAAAAGGCCATTACCTATAAGGAAATGACCTTTTAATGATAAAAGAGATACCTGCGTCAGAGGAAAAAACGAACAATTCACGCATTCAAGTAATTAGACAAAAAATAAAGAAAAACCGCATAGGCAATGATTTACTTTGTATTATTATAGAATTGAATTGTATTTACTGAATGGTGCCGCGCACAGGTACCTAAAATTAATGAAAATAAGAAAAATACCTTACCCGAACCAATCCGATGAACCTCCCAGTCGTGGAAACAAAGATGGCCAGCAATCATTTAACATTTTGAATACATAATTCAGTATAATAGGTTATGAGTCATTTTTATACTGCTCCGTAATCCCTTTCCACGTAAATCGAAAAGAAAGTTGGGACAAACGATGATGAATGCAGACATACCTTTTTTGAACAAAGAAGCGGGAGAAAAAGCTGCCGCTTACATAGCAACGTTAACAAAGCCCCTGGGAAGTTTGGGCAGACTAGAAGAAATCGCAATTAGTCTTGCAGAAATGACTGAGAATTTAACTCTTGAAATTACACCACCAGGCATTATCGTATTTGCTGCCGATCATGGTGTTGTAAAAGAAGGTGTTTCCGCTTTTCCTCAAGAAGTGACGAACCAAATGGTTACAAACATTATGAATGGCGGAGCAGCCATCAATGTATTTGGTAGACAAATAGGCGCAAAGCTCAAAGTCGTCGACGTAGGAGTAGCGGGAGATATAACAGAAGAGCAAGTTGTTCATAAAAAAGTTCGTCAGGGTACCGGCAGCTTCCTCACTGAATTGGCAATGACACGAGAAGAAGCAGAAAAAGCGGTTCTCATCGGTTATGAAGAGGGGATTCGATTTATTGAAAACGGGGTCAAATGCCTGATTATCGGTGAAGTCGGTATCGGCAACACGACAACCTGCAGTGCTATTCTCGCATCGATTACAGGCGTGGACCCTGCTACACTTGTCGGATATGGAACGGGTATTTCCACTGAACAACATGAACGGAAAATAGCGGTTGTTCGTGATGCAATCAGCTTCCATCAGCCCAACCCAACAGATGCCATTGATATACTGTCGAAAGTGGGTGGACTTGAAATAGCTGCAATGGCAGGAGCGATGATTGCAGCTGCAGAAAAGCGGATTCCTATTCTTCTTGATGGTTTTATCTGCACAGTGTCCGCTTGCCTTGCTGAACTGATTGCTCCGACAGTAGTGGATTATATGATTTTATCGCATCAATCAGCAGAAATTGGATATACAATAGCTTCCAAACATTTACAAAAAGAACCGCTTATCCAGCTGAATATGCGTCTCGGCGAGGGGACCGGTGCGGCCGTTGCTTTTCCGATTTTACAGTCCGCTGTCAATATGATAAATGAGATGGCAACATTCGCTAATTCGGGCATATCAGGCAAAGAAGATCTTGAAACTACGGTAAAAACATGAAAATCCACTTACTCGTATATCGCCTTTAGAACACGCCGCAAAGGCGGATGATTGTTCCAAAAAAACATCGACAACGCCAAGTTCTCTTAGAACTTGGCGTTGTCGATTGTCGATATGCTATTTTTTCATTTCGAAGATTTTATTAATTACTCTTTCCCCCATTTTCGTAACGTTTCATGAACCTCCCACGACTGAAACCCGTGACTTCAGTCGTGGGAGGTTCATTATCATTTTAACATTTTAAACAAAAAAAAAACCGACTCCGGAATGAAATCCCGTAATCGGTTCTGAATTTAAATTTAAATGGCGGTCCCGACCGGGATCGAACCGGCGATCTCCTGCGTGACAGGCAGGCATGTTAACCGCTACACCACGGGACCAAATATGTAATACTTTTCGACGTTGTAATTTTTATTAATACATTCAGGTCGAAACTAAATGTGTGAGACTGGCGACGTCCTACTCTCACAGGGGGAAACCCCCAACTACCATCGGCGCTGAAGAGCTTAACTTCCGTGTTCGGTATGGGAACGGGTGTGACCTCTTCGCAATCGTCACCAGACTCTTTGAGCTTGTTCGCTCAAAACTGAATGAAACAGACATTGTGTGCATGAATCAGGGTAATCAAGCCTTCTTCAAAAATGGTTAAGTCCTCGATCGATTAGTATCCGTCAGCTCCACACGT
>NZ_JBYHFP010000008.1:0-113030 GCF_057669885.1 Sporosarcina sp. Y1011
TTCGATTAAATTGTATGGATACCCCAACAAATATTATAGAACCGTAAAAAGAAGCGATTATCTGAACGGGAAAATGCCCGTCAAATAATCGCTTCTTTGTTTTTTTAAAAAACCACTTAAACTTCGGTGTGATTAAATTGAAGTCGTTACTCGACCTACTGCTTGTCTGTCGAACTGCAACGTAGTGCCTTCAGATACTTTTAGGAAAACCGATGAATCATCTACAGCGTCAATTGTACCGTGAATTCCACCGATTGTGATGACCTTATCTCCACGTTTCAAATCTGATTGCATTTGTTTCGTCGCTTTTTGTTTCTTCTGTGCTGGTCTGATTAACAAAAACCACATCACTGCGAACATCGCAACGAATGGTAATAATTGTACTAATCCTCCACTCATATAAATAGCCCCCTTTCAATCAAGATTAATTATACAAGATTTAAAAGTTTTTTGCATTCGGTTTATTAAATCCGTAGCTTTCAAAAAACTCTTCACGGAAATCTCCGAGACGATCTTGGCGAATTGCTTCCCTTACTTGCTCCATTAAATTAAGAAGAAAATGAAGGTTATGATAAGAAGTCAGCCTGATACCGAATGTTTCATCTGCTCTGATCAGATGCCTAATATAAGCCCGACTGTAGGTTTTACATACATGACAGCTGCAATTTTCATCAAGTGGACGGAAATCCCTTTCAAATTTCGCATTACGGATGTTCAAACGCCCTTCACTCGTCATGAGCGTACCGTTTCTCGCTATGCGTGTTGGTAGGACACAGTCGAACATATCAATACCGCGGATTGCGCCGTCAATGAGTGAATCAGGAGAACCTACACCCATCAGGTAACGTGGCTTGTCCGATGGCAGAAGAGGTGTCGTGTGTTCCAGAATACGGTTCATGATATCCTTCGGCTCGCCAACGGAAAGTCCGCCGATCGCATAACCTGGGAAATCAAGTGACACAATGTCCTTTGCACTTTGCGCGCGCAGATCCTCAAATTCGCCCCCTTGCACAATTCCGAACAGCGCCTGGTCATTCGGACGTGCATGTGCCCCCAGACATCTTTCAGCCCATCTAGACGTCCGTTCAACGCTTGCTTTCATATACTCACGTGTAGCCGGGAATGGTGGACATTCATCGAATGCCATCATGATATCTGCACCTAGTGAATTTTGGATTTCCATTGCTTTTTCGGGACTTAGAAAGAGTTTACTGCCATTTAAATGGTGTCTAAAATGGACGCCTTCTTCCTTAATCTTGCGGAATTCGCTCAATGAAAACACTTGGTAGCCGCCTGAATCAGTTAGAATCGGTCTATCCCAATTCATGAACTTATGTAGACCCCCTGCTTCTTCCACGATATCCTGCCCTGGACGCAACCATAGATGGTATGTGTTACTCAAAATAATACCCGCTCCGACTTCCTTCAGTTCTTCAGGAGACATGGTCTTAACGGTTGCCTGCGTACCAACGGGCATGAATGCTGGTGTTTCAAATGATCCGTGCGGTGTATGGACGATTCCAAGACGAGCCCCGGTCTGTTTACATGTTTTTATATGTTCATATGTGACTGCTGGCATTTTATAGTTCCTTCCTTTGTGACGGTTTGATGAACATTGCATCTCCAAAGCTAAAGAAGCGATATTTCTCCGCAACCGCTCGTTTGTATGCTGCAAGTATATGGTCCTTCGTTGATAAAGCTGAAATTAGCATGATTAATGTAGACTTAGGTAAATGGAAATTAGTTACAAGTCCATCTAGAATACTGAATTGATAACCCGGGAAAATAAAAATGGATGTCCATCCACTTGAAGATACGATTTTACCATGATTAGCTGATGCAATGGTCTCCAAAGTTCTAGCAGATGTCGTACCGACCGCTATGACACGTCCTCCAGACTCTTTTACCTGGTTAATGGCATCCGCTGCTTGTTCGGTCACATGATAATATTCGGAATGCATTGTATGTTCCTCAATCGTATCTGCACTGACAGGACGGAATGTGCCTAAACCAACATGCAGTGTGATGAATGCAATGTTCACTCCTTTATTCCTAATGCTATCCAGAATTTCATCCGTGAAATGAAGTCCTGCCGTCGGTGCCGCGGCGGATCCCCGTTCTTTCGCAAACACCGTTTGATAGCGTGCCTGATCATCAAGCTTTTCAGTAATATAAGGTGGTAAAGGCATTTCGCCAAGGGCATCTAGAATTTCATAAAAAATCCCTTCGTAACGGAATTTAAATGCCCGTCCGCCCGTTTCCATAACGCCGGTGCATGTTGCAGTTAAACGTCCGTCACCAAATGTGACAATTGTTCCAAGCTTCACACGTTTCGCGGGTTTTACAAGTGTTTCCCACTCATCATCTCCTGTTTGTTTCAGGAGTAAAACTTCAATCATGGCTCCAGTTTCTTCTTTAACACCCATTAACCTTGCAGGCAGTACGCGCGTGTCATTCAGAACGAGCATGTCTCCAGCTTCGAGTTCATAAAGAAGGTCCCGGAAATGACGATGCTCCACTTCCCCAGTTTCACTGTCGAGAACCATCAGGCGGCTTGCTGTACGGTCTAGTAGCGGTGTTTGCGCTATCAAGTTATCTGGTAGTTCGAAATCGAATTCATTTACATCCATCTACATATATTCTCCCTTTATAAGTAAGTTAAAATTCATGATGCTCCGGAATCGAATATCCGAAATGTTCATAAGCAAGACGAGTTGCAACACGTCCGCGTGATGTACGCTGAATAAAACCTATTTGCAGCAGATACGGTTCATAGACATCCTCTATCGTCACGGATTCTTCACCAATACTTGCTGATATCGTGTCGATGCCTACGGGTCCCCCTCTGAAGCGCTCAATCATTCCTGCCAGTAACTTATGATCGATGTGGTCAAGCCCCCTGGAATCGACCTGAAGCATTTCGAGTGCTTCATTCGCCATATCTAAAGTAATGCTACCGTTACCCCTGACTTGTGCGTAATCGCGTACACGACGCAACAGTCGGTTCGCAATTCTCGGAGTACCGCGAGACCTGCGGGCGATTTCAACAGCTGCCAGACCGTCTATTGAAACTTCAAATAGACCTGCACTACGAATGACGATTTCTTTAAGTGGTTCAACATCATAATACTCAAGTCGGAGCGGAACACCAAATCTGTCGCGCAAAGGCGCAGACAATGCTCCGGCACGCGTTGTTGCACCAATCAGAGTGAATGGCGGCAAATCAAGCCTAATTGACCGTGCAGATGGCCCTTTCCCGACAACGATATCAAGACAAAAGTCTTCCATTGCGGGATATAGCACCTCTTCAATCGCGCGATTCAGCCTATGTATTTCATCGATGAATAGTACATCCCCTGGCTCAAGGGATGAAACGACTGCCGCTAGATCACCAGGGCGTTCAATAGCAGGTCCGCTAGTCATTCGAATATTGACGCCCATTTCATTGGCAATGACGGTTGCGAGCGTCGTTTTCCCTAAACCAGGCGGTCCATATAATAAGACATGGTCTAAACTTTCGCTTCGGCCTCTTGCCGCTTCAATGAAAATACTGAGATTTTCCTTCACTTTTTCCTGTCCGATATACTGACTTAGAAATTGTGGTCTAAGCGATTGTTCAAAGCGCTCATCGAAATCCGATACTTCTCCCGAAATAACACGTTCCTCCATTGTCCACCCTCCTTTCTCTCATTGATAAAAATTTAAGTCTGTTTCAGAAGTAACCGAAGTGCCAACTTCATATAACCTTCAGTATCATGCTCTTCTTGTTCTAATTTTGACTTTATTTTTGTCAGTTCGCGCTGTGAATATCCGAGTGCTTCCAATGCGAGTAACGCTTCATCAAGTGCTCCATTCTCCGCCATCGTCAGTAGTGTGACATCATCCTCTGGCATGTCCATTGCATTAAATAAATCATACAATTTACCTTTCAGATCAAGTATCATCTGTCGAGCAGTCTTTTTCCCCACTCCGGGAAATTGAATTAGGAAAGTCTCGTCTTCACGTTCGATGGCACCAATAACTTGTGATGGAATGCCGCTTGCGAGTATCGCAAGCGCCCCTTTAGGTCCGATGCCCGAAACGGTAATTAGCTTTTTAAATAACTCCCGCTGTTCAAGTGTTTTGAAGCCAAGAAGCAGCTGGATGTCTTCACGAACATGCAAATAAGTGAACACTTGCTGAATATCTTCAGTTTTATGAAAAGCGTATGGATTCGGCGTTGCAATAAGCCAACCAATTCCACCTTGTTCAAGTGTGATATGTTCAGGAGTCACACGTGTGACCTGCCCTTTTATGTAGTCGTACAAACTTCTCTCCCCCTATATATATTAACCAATTATACCATACGAACGCACCTTCTACCTTTAACAGGAGTCGTTTTGCAAAAGAAAAGATGGCCGCTTTGTCGGCGGCCACCGGTCGTACAGTCGTTTTTAGCAGATTACATATATCATAGCAAGTACCTCGTTTTTAATCAATGAAGTTATACGGGTATGGAAATCAGAAAAGTGGTACCTTTTCCGACACTGCTTTCCACCTTGATTTCCCCATTCAAATGCCTAATTGTACTATAAACCATTAGCATTCCTAGGCCTGTCCCCTTTTCTTTTGTAGAATAATAGGGTATTCCCAATTGAGAAATTCCTTGTTTCGACATACCAATTCCGCTGTCTTTAACAGTGATCAGTATATTCTTTTTGTATTCCGATATATCTACTTGAAGCGTTCCCCCATTTTGTTGCATCGACTCAATCCCATTTTTGAATAAATTAATGAGGCATTGTTGAATTTGATTCGCATCATAATTCCTTTTTAATGTATTGGTAAAATGTACTTGGATATCTACTTGGTTCATCTTGGCGTAAGGATGCATAATGTTTTCCACGTATTCAACTTCTTTTCTAAAATCAGATAAAACCATACTTTCTCCTTGGGGTTTCGAAAACATTAGAAAATCACTAACTATCTGTTCTGCCCGATTCAATTCTTTTATAGAAAAATCTATATATGCTCTTTCATTGGATGTAATTGTTTTCGATTCGTTTAACAGCTGCAGGAAGCCATTCGTAACAGTTAAAGGATTTCTAATTTCGTGGGCTATGCTAGCCGATAAATCACTTATGTCATTCAGTCTTTCCGAACGCAAATACAATTCCCGCTTTTTAATATTAGTAATAATTTTTTCGACGATAGACACGATAATGAATACCACAACGAGGTGAGTGGTTATATAAAAGAGCACTAATGTCCAATACTCAATGGTTAGCTTTGGGAAAACAAAACTTAATGTAAAAAAATAAAAAGAAAATACTGATACACCGGTAACTGTTGCACAAAAAACTCTTTTATGCGAGGACTGACGTATGAAATAACTATGCAATAAAGGAATTACTAGAAAAATGAGAGTGGAGAAAATGAGGGATTGATAAATCCCCTCTCCGCCGATGATAAACCGGTAAGCATTTAAAACGAGGTATAGTGGAAAAACCATCTTATACCCACCGTAAAGAGCTACAATTATAAACGGAATATATCTCAAATCTATGATGTATCCTTGATCTAATTTAATAGGGAATGCCATGCATAATATGAGGGAAACTGCCGATAGCGAAACGAGTATGTATTTATTGGAATTCGTTAACTTATCTTCAAAGAAAATTAAGGCCGTTAAAACCGGAAATAGTAAAAACAAGAAATTCAACAATATTGTTTCTATCAAGCCAAACTTCCTCCCTGACTTTCATCAATTTACATTCTTCATTGAAATTGTACACTATGGAACGACGCTAGTGTACATAATTTAATCACTCTAAAAAAATATCCATCCACCATTTCTGCCTAGTGGATGGATATTACTATGAGCCAGATTTAATCTTTCAATTCTGCATTATGGTAAACGTCTTGAACGTCGTCGTTATCTTCAAGGACTTCTAGCATTTTTTCAAACTGCTCTTCATCTTCTCCGCTTAAAGCGGTATACATAGAAGGGATCATCTCAATTTCTGCAGAAATAAAATTGATTCCTTCCGATTCAAGTGTTTCTTTTACTGTTAAAAAATCTGATGGTTGTGTGATGATCTCAAAGCCATCTTCCGTTGAATCGATATCATCAGCCCCAGCTTCGAGCGCAGCCATCATGACGGCATCTTCATCAGTGTTGTTCGTCCGTTCAATGAAAAGACGTCCCTTGCGAACAAACAGGTAACCTACTGAACCCGCTTCACCAAGATTACCGCCATTTTTACTGAATCCTACCCGAACATTCGGAGCAGTCCGATTACGATTTTCTGTTAAACAGTAAACGAGAACAGCCACTCCACCGGGGCCGTATCCCTCATAGATGACTTCTTCATAGTTTTCGTCTGCACCCGACCCACTTGCTTTATCGACCGCACGTTTAATGACATCATTCGGAACATTGACGCTTTTTGCTTTTTCAATAGCCAGGCGAAGAGCTGCGTTCGAATCCACATCCGGACCACCTGTTTTTGCCGCCACAAAAATCTCTTTCGACATCTTTTGAAACACCTTACCGCGTTTTGCATCTTGTGCACCTTTACGATTTTGTATGTTTTTCCACTTCGAATGCCCTGCCACCTGACATTACCCCCTATATGTTTATCCGCTCTATATCATACCATAATTTCGGCCAATGAGAGAGTGCGGATTTTGTAAAAGGGATTAGCTGTTTCGCTTGCCTCTCCCTAGCTGACGGTGTCAGGGAAAAGAGGTGTAGCCATTCACGGAGCAGTTCATTTGGAAAAAGAAGCAACGTCTTTGATGCATGATCGAGCTTTTGCAGTGAAGGTTGTTCATCAAATAAAAAATCAATATCATATCCGATTTGGGGAAGCACACGATGTATCCAAAGGGCAATTTCAGTACCCGCTGGACCAGTGCTTGCCAAATCGAAATCGATAAAACGAATACTCCCTTTTCTATCACGAAGAATATTATGATGGACGACATCCCCATGAAGCAACGTTCCATCCAAGTTGTCTTTATAGGTTTTCTTTACAGCGCTAATCGCGTTTAAAGCATAAAACAAGATTTCATCGACAAAGCCTTTTCCAATATACGCCTCACATGCTCCACCAATTTCGCGGAATCGACTTATCCGATCTTCCCACTTCGCGATGAGGGGGTACGGATGTAAATAAGGTGAAGCGTGCCAGTCGAGTTGTGCATTCGTTTCATGAAGAGCATGAAGAGCAGCAAGCGAATCTGTACGATCTGCTCTTTTCTTAAAATTAACTGCTTTAGCTCCATCTAGCCAAGGTTGGACAAACGTCAGCTGATTTTCTTGCTTAATAACATCTACAACATGTGGAAACGATACAGATCGGAGTGCCTGATGTATACGATGTACTTTCATGGCAGTGGAGCTGGAATGGTAACGTTTCACCGAAAATCGATTACCGTCTTTTTCCAACTTCCACACATTATCTTTTATTTTTTCTAATTTCCCGTCCGGCCCCACAGGCCTTTCAATACGCTCCATACCAGTTCGGTCCGTTATAAGGCTGAGCCATTCCGCTATGCGGTGATTGTTGCATGCATGTAGGACATCCACATGGCTGCCCGTAATATAGCGGAACCATCATTGGCTGATGAAACGGTTGTTGGTATTGTTGGTGTTGAGCTTGCTGGTCATCACATCCAGGACACCCACATCCGCATCCAGGCGGCGGACTCGGCTGTTGCATGGGATAACCGAATTGTGCAGGATTCCATTGTGTTTCAGCCGCTGGTGAAATTAACTGCGGTATATAGCTTTGTTCAGGAGGACACGGAACAGATGGCTGTAGGTCAAAGTCTGGTGATTCGTCAAACATTAATGCGGGTGCAACTGGCTGCTCATCTGGGTACATAGCAGTGTGTGGCATGACAAAACCGGGTGATTCTGTGGTCATAAACTCTGGCGATTCAATTAATTTCCATCCCTCAATAAGAGGACTTTCTTCTAAGTCCATTATAGGCTGCTGAACAGGGAGTATTGGCGATTCCAGTTCAGGCATCGGAAACTGTGTGGATTGTAGTGGCATTTGCATTGGCGGAGTAGCGTGGTGCATGGGTACCTCCGGACTTTGCATTGCTTGAATTTGACCCGAATGCATGAAAGGATAACAATCCGCATCATAGATTGGCATCCAGCCACATGGAATCCCTATAATTGGCTGTACGAATGTAGGCATCTGACACGGCTGTACAGGCATTGGCATTGGCATTGGCATTGGTGCTGGCATTGGTGCTGGCATTTGAACTGGCATTTGAGCTGGAGGTGCTGGTATCGGCGGCTCCATTTCCGTTGGAGGCAATGTTATCGGTATAGGTACTGGCGTCGGAGCTTTCGGCAACGGTACTGGAGCCGGTGGTTTCGGCATGGATACTGGAGTCGGAGCTTTCGGCAACGGTATGGGTGCTGCCGGCGTCGGCTTTACTTCCGTTTTTTGTTGCGGAGGCACTTGCCCCTTCCCTTTTTCAGGTTGCTTAACTTGTTCTTTTTTATCACCTTTCGTTCCTTGCTGTCCTACATTATGGTGTTTTTTGGGTAGGAATATTTTCATTCCAGGTACAATATAATCCGGATTGGCAAGATGCGCATTCACCCGCTTTAAATCTTCGAATGGGATACCGTATTGACGCGCAATCTTCCACAACGTATCTCCTTTTACCACAATATGGACTTCCACTTAAAAAATTCCCCCTTCCATCAACTCATCGTATGAACGGACGCCCGTCTGTGTGACGCTCATTTTAGACGAGATGTCCTCTCTAACCATGTATATGCTGGAATGGGTTGTTTATTCAAACGAAAAGCGGAAACGTCCTGGGTAGATGCGACAGGCATAAGGCGGAATGGCGGAGCGGTGTTTTCTCCGCAAAGCCAGACCGACTTATGACCCGAGCATCTGGACGTTGAAGCTAGACATCAAGAAAAGCGGAAACGTCCTGGGCAGATGCGACAGGCATAAGGTGGAATGGCGGAGCGGTGTTTTATCCGCAAAGCCAGACCGACTTACGACCCGAGCACCTGGACGTTGAAGCTAGACATCAAGAAAAGCGGAAACGTCCCGGTAGATGCGACAGGCATAAGACTCGAAAACAAAAAAACCGGCACTGTCATTTTAAATGACGTGTCGGCAGTTGGTCGTATGTATAATAAGATCCGAACGAATTGACAGAACAGTTTAGTGCAGCAAGTTCTTCCAATGCGCCCTTCATCATTGGATGTTCATCAGATTCCATTACATCAATGATAAAGAAATAGTTTCCAAGCCCTGTCTTCATCGGCCTTGATTCAATTTTACTCAAATTGAGCCTGCGCCATGCAAAAACGGATAGTACCTGATGTAGTACCCCTGAACGATCATCTTCAGGCAGTTTCACCATTAATGTTGTTTTAATTTTTTCGGAATGGCCTTCCATTTCCAATAAACCTTTTCGCAATGACACTATGACAAACCGTGTATGATTAAAATGAAAATCATGTATATTTTCTTCTGCGATATGTAGACCGTATTTTTCGGCTGATAACTCGTTTCCGATTGCAGCAATCTTTTCTCCCGGATTCTCGGAAATATATTTGGCGGCAGCTGCTGTTGACGTTGTCTGAATCAACGGGACACGGCGGTAATGATATTGTAAGTACTTATGACATTGAGCAAGAGCATGAGGGTGGGAATTAATGGATTCTAGTTCATTAATAAAGGGAACTTGAGCTTTATTGACCATGAGATGCTGTTTAACTGGAATTGATGTTTCAGCATTGATGAATAGATCTTTGCCATGAAACAAATAGTCAATCGTCATCGGTACGGACCCTTCCAATGCGTTTTCAAGCGGGACAAGCGCATAGGCAACACGCCCTTCCACCACTGCTTCAATGCAATCCGGTATCGTCGGAAACGGAATCAGTCCCGACGATCCAAATAGATTGTTTGCTGCAACATGTGTGAATGATGCTTCTGGTCCTAAATAGGCAACACTTGGTGTATATTTTCCATTTTCCATCCTATGATTCCCCCATCAGAGTGCACCTGAACTGATTAAAATTACTGAATCTACAAAGTCAGGTGATTTCAACCGTTGCAGGAACTCTTCCATTTTTATAGTCATTTCTGTCACGTCCAGCGACAAGGTAATATTAGCCCGAGCCTGGACCGGTATTGTCTGGTGAATTGTCAAGACGTTGCATTTCGACTCCGAGACAATTTGCAATAATGTCGAAAGCGACCCCTTCCGATCTTCGAGTTGAATGAAAATCGTCAGGATACGCTCGCGTGCAATTGATTCAAACGGGTACACAGTATCACGGTATTTGTAAAATGCACTGCGGGACAGGCCTACCTTTTTTGTTGCATCTTGTATCGTTGATTCCTCTCCGCTTGCCAAAAGCCTTTTCGCTTCAAGCATTTTCAGCATCGATTCTGTCAGTACGTCTTCCCTTACAAGGTAAAACTGACCTTCCCCCAACCGCTTCATAGGATGTCCCCCTCCGTGTGCACCACACATTTTGTAATTGCATCGAATCATAAACCAAGTAGTTAATCCATGAATTCAAATTCAAAATCAAGAAGTCGTACGGTATCTCCGTCTTTCGCACCGCGTTCACGAAGTGCATCATCTACACCCATTCCACGCAATTGTCTTGAGAATTTACGGACCGATTGGTCAAAGTTAAAGTCCGTCATTACAAACAGACGTTCAATTGTATAACCAGACAAGATGAATGCTCCATCGTCATCACGTGAAATTTCAAACTCAGGTGCTTCCGCTTCATGTTTATAAAGAACAGAAGTTTCTTTATCTTCATCTTCAATTTCATGCATCGGGAATTCTGAAGTAACTTCAAGTAAATCGACAACAGCATGAAGAAGTTCGTCAAGACCGCTTCGAGTGAGTGCAGAAATCGGGAAAACCATTGCATCTTCATCGTTCAATTTTTGCTTGAATGCTTTGAGATTATCTTCCGATTCAGGCATGTCCATTTTATTTGCAACAATAATTTGTGGGCGTTCTGTTAATCGCAAGTTATACTGCTCTAGTTCTTCATTGATTGTTAAGAAGTCCTCATATGGGTCGCGTCCTTCAAGCCCGGACATATCAATAACATGGATAATAACTCGTGTCCGTTCAATATGACGAAGGAACTGATGACCTAGACCAACACCTTGGTGTGCTCCCTCTATTAAGCCCGGAAGATCAGCCAATACGAATCCACGGTGATCATCTGTTTCAACCATTCCTAAATTCGGAACAAGTGTAGTAAAATGATAATCCGCAATTTTAGGTTTCGCTGCTGAAACGACAGACAATAACGTCGATTTCCCTACACTCGGGAATCCAACAAGACCCGCGTCCGCAAGAACTTTCAGCTCTAGATTAATTTCGCGATTGACACCAGGTTCTCCTTTTTCAGACAGTTCTGGTGCAGGATTTGAAGATGTAGCAAATCGGCTGTTACCGCGTCCTCCACGACCACCTTTAGCAATGACTGCTGTCTGGCCATGTTCAACAAGGTCAGCAATAATTGTACCGTCTTCAGCATCCGTCACAATCGTGCCAGGCGGAACTTTGACAACTATGTCTTCTGCATTTTTGCCATGCATGTTTTTACTACCACCATGCTCACCGCGTGGCGCCTTGAAATGACGTTGGTAACGGAAATCCATCAGTGTACGCAATCCTTCATCTACGATGAAAACGACGTTAGCACCTTTTCCTCCATCACCACCTGCGGGTCCACCATAGGCGATGTATTTCTCGCGACGAAAGGCAACCATTCCATCACCACCGTCACCGCCTTTAACATAAATCTTAACGTGATCGACAAACATGTATTTTCCTCCTATTGTCCACTGATTGTGAACGTCCATTGATTGTGTAAAATTGTTTCGTGAACAGTAAAGTTTCCAGTCGCTTTTGGTGCTGGAACTTTGTGTTCCATATTCCCCTGGACATTGATTGTAATTGACCAGCCCGTTAAATTGGCTTGGACATGGATTTCCGTCTTATACTCGGAGGTCGGGTCCAGTGTTTTCTCTCCTACACTGAATACGTTTTCCAAATAGGCTACAACTGATTCATCCTCTGCTTCACGTTTGCCAGAAATAATGGTGGACGTCAGTGTAGTGGAATAGGAAACGTAGAGCCAATTGAATTCAGCTAGCCACGTTTCAACAGCAGGCATTCCAAGCCTTTCCAACATCGCTATCTGACGCATCTGTTCTGTTGTATCCATAATTTTTTGTCTTGCTTCGGGTAGTTTATCGAGGTCGATATAGAGCAAGATTAATTGGAGTTCATTTAAAAAATCATGTCTTGCAAATTTTAGCGCTTGCGCCGTGGTTAGCTCTTTGTTCCCCATTTTCATTCACCGCCAACAATTTTCATGTATATAGTATAGCATCTGTTACCTAGAAATGCGCTAGGCGTTCGCTTATACGCAACAGGCATTAGAGATGAACACTTTTTTAGCGTTTGAAAAGAGAAAAAGGACTGCACATTTGTATGCAGTCCTTTCTGTCGTACGTATATTATGCTTCCTGAACTTCAGGGTATACGCTAACTTTCTTTTTGTCACGACCATAACGTTCGAAACGAACGACGCCGTCAACTTTTGCGAAAAGAGTATCGTCACCACCGCGACCGACGTTTTCACCTGGATGAATTTTCGTTCCGCGCTGACGATAAAGGATTGAGCCGCCAGAAACAAACTGTCCGTCCGCGCGTTTTGCGCCAAGACGTTTCGAGTGAGAGTCACGACCGTTCCGTGTAGAACCTACCCCTTTTTTCGATGCGAAAAACTGGAGATCTAAACGTAGCATGTATGCCACCTCCTACTATTTAAGGATAATTTTTATATGTTGCCCATAGTCATTCTCAATCGTCTGCAATGAAACAATCATCGCCTTTACAATCAACTGTGTATCGTGATCGTTTTTTTCACTTTCCGGAAAAATGACTTTCAAATAACCGCCGTCCGATCCTTGTAGAATCTCAGGGGTATTGCCTGTTAGTGCAATGATGGCATTAACAGCACCAAACGATACTGCAGATGCTCCCGCACAGACAAGGTCTTTTCCATGTTCCGCGAAATCAGCGTGGCCCGTCATCTCAAAAGAGTTTATACGACCAGTAGATTGGTTCTTGTTTATGATGATTTTGATCATGCCGGCTTACAGGTTGATACCGTCAATGACGATTTTCGTGTATGGCTGACGATGACCTTGTTTTCTGTGGTAGTTCTTTCTTTTCTTGTATTTGAAAACAGTGATTTTTTTAGCACGGCCCTGTTTAACAACAGTTCCTGTAACTGTAGCACCTTCCACGAATGGAATGCCTACTTTCACGTCTTCTCCACCTACGAAAAGAACTTTGTCGAAAGTGACGACTTCGTCAGCTTCACCAGCTACTTTTTCAATGTAGATTTCCTGGCCTTTTTCAACTTTGATCTGTTTTCCACCAGTTTCAATAATTGCGTACATACTTGCACCTCCTCTTATAAATACAGACTCGCCTTCAAAGGTGATCCTACGGATACTTGTACCTTATCAGTGCGGTTGTAGCACGGGTGCTACAAACATTAACATTTGAATATTACCACGTATATTTTTTTATGTCAATCTATTTAATTTAATTTCTGCAAATGCTTTTTCATATTTTCGGAAACGAAAAACGGAGATGTTCTGAATTAGAAGAAATAGCGCCAGAAGAATGTATGGCAATGTTTTAGGTAATCCTGAAGTTAACAGGATGATACCCGCGGAAATGAATAGAATGGAATGTAGAAGAAAGAGTGACCTAGTACGATAAATTGAGCCTTCTGTCTCAAGCAGTGCGCAGATTGCCTGTCCACCGTCAAGAGGAAGAACAGGAAGTAAATTGAGTAAAAGAAGTGCTACCTGAACCTGTATGACCAGGTCGTCACCCGGAAACGGAATCCACATAGCCATTAAAAAGACTACCAGAGTTGCGAGTGGACCACTGAGCGCGACGATAATACGATCATTTTTAGAAGCTTCATGACGGTTCAAAAAAACGATTTCACCGCCATATGGCATGATCGTACAAGATCGAATTCGCATGCCTGTAAGATACGCCGCGACCAGATGCCCCGCCTCGTGAATAAGCAGTGATATAAAGATAATTGCATATATGGAAATACTACCTGTTATTATTAAAAAGAAGAAAAAAGGCAGGAGAACGGGATGAAGCCGGAGTTTCATTTGTTCCCGCCCGAAAGATATGCAGGTAAGAGTGAAGCTTCTATTCTCACACCATCTTGCTTCACCTTGAGGTAAATTGCTCCCTCATCCATCCGAGCCAGCGTGTCCCCTTTTTTCACGGCAGTATACGGCAGTTTAAAAAATTCCCCGACGAACCCATACGTCACTTCATCTCCGCCTTCATACAGCACTGTGACGGTCTTACCTGATTCGCGGGTGAAGCCAGTGAATATGACAAGTCCATTATCAATTGCGTCAATCGCCATTGGTTGTGTATAGGACACAATCACTCCGTCTTTATAGGGCTGCATTGATTCGTAAGCAGATAAAGGGTCTAGCTGTTGCGGATCTCCCATAACTGCAATTTTGTCTGGCCCCGAATCTTTAATTATCGTTGCCACCCATTTCTTCATCGCCACAAAATCTTTCCCTGACGTGACATATTGCGTTACAGGTTGTTTGATAACACCAGTATCTTCAAGCTTCGCCACACCCAAAATGCTTAGCGTCAGGACAATTGCTACCATCCATTTCGTTTTCCATTTCAAAAGGTCACACCACCCGTTTTTTTTAGTATATGACGCCTGCGCTGTGAATATTTTGGGTGTGGTAAGATTTACATGATTTCGGGTAAATATATGTGATTACAGCACCCCTCATAATTAACCTTAATAACACATGAAACCCCCGACACTCAAAGCGTGTTGGGGGTTTCATGTGTTATTTTGAAAATAGAGCTTTCAGTTTTCCAAAGAATCCAGGTTTTCCGGTGTCGATCGACATGAGCGGAACAGATTCTCCGAGAATACGACGTGCAATGTTGCGATAGCCGACGGAGGCCGGGTTCGATGGATCCATCACGACAGGTTCTCCTTTGTTCGAAGAGGAGATAACATTTTCGTCATCAAGGATAATACCGAGCAAATCAATCGACAAGTGTGTCGTAATATCATTGACGTCAAGCGCATCTCCGTTGTTCATAAGATGTCTTTTGATACGATTGATGATTAGTTTCGGGGGTTCGATGTCCTCTTGCTCAAGCAGGCCGATGATACGATCAGCATCCCGTACAGCTGAGATTTCAGGGGTCGTTACGACGATAGCACGGTCTGCACCGGCGATGGCATTTTTGAACCCTTGTTCAATCCCAGCCGGGCAATCTATTAATATATAATCATAATCTCGTTTTAGTTCGGTGATTAATGTTTTCATCTGTTCAGGGTTGACCGCATTTTTATCAACAGTCTGTGCAGCCGGTAATAAAAAGAGTCCGTTTTCAAAGCGTTTGTCTTTCACAAGTGCCTGTTGTACTTTACAACGGCCTTCGATGACATCCACAAGATCATAGATTATACGATTTTCAAGGCCAAGAATGACGTCAAGGTTTCGGAGACCAATGTCGGTGTCAATGAGACATACTTTTTTTCCTTGAAGGGCCAATGCGGTTCCAAGGTTTGCCGATGTGGTCGTTTTACCGACGCCGCCTTTACCAGATGTTATTACGATTGCTTCTCCCACACTAGCTTCCTCCTTTGAATGATGACAGACCAGGCCGAAGAATTCGGAGTTCCTGCAGACGATCAATGGCGATGAAGCCGTTCGGATGCAAATAAGCACATTCCATTTCGGGCTGTTCCGACAATATCGTCAACTCATCAGTCATAGTTTCCATTTTGTCCGCAATCATGAGATGCGTTGCCTCAAGCCATGATGCCGCGATGACAGCATTTGAATTGCCAGTTGAACCTGCGTGAGCGATTCCTTTCAACCTGCCTAGAATATAAATACTGCCAGCAGCAACAACTCGACCATTGGGATTCACATCACCAATGACAACTAGATCCCCTTCAGCTGTAACGACCTGACCTGATCGTACAATACCGACATAGGTTTCGGATTGGTTTTCAAGCACTTTTCTGTTACATTCATCCATCGTAATAACATCACTTTGGATTTTCGATACACGTAAATTCGGTGAGTCATGAATGGTATTCATGATTTCCTTCAATTCTTCTTCATCACAAAAGCGCTTGCCTGTATGGACCTGAACTTCAGCAAGGCCTTCCAATCCGTCTTCATCTACTTTTCTACGGAGTTCGGCAATCATGTCCGAATAAGCACATTTGTCGTCTAGCCGAAGAACAAGACCGTCTTTTGTCCCTTTTATCGTTACATATTGCTGTTTCGTCAATTGCGTCACCCCGCATTTTCTTTTACAAAGTTTCGCCACGTAGCTAAACTACCCTTTTGTAAATAAGGTTTTTAAATAACCAACCAAACATACCAACGAAAAATGAATTAGCGATAATCGTCGGGACAAGCCTGCCTGATATGAATTCATCCATTCCAATAGTTGTTAGTGAAAGAAGACTAGCATAAAAGTATGATAATAGTTCGAGAATCATAATTAAGAATAACGAGAGGAACATCACCGTGACAATATGACGGTGGATTTGACGAATAATCAAGCTTGCGATGTAACAAATTAATGGATATAAAAATGCGTATAGTCCAATAATATCAATATGGTACATATCATACAAGAGTCCAAATATAATTCCGTAAATCAGCGCACGCTTACGGCCGTAATAGACTGCTATAAAGACTAGATAAACGATGACAAATCGCGGGACAAGCGTGTATGTTTCCCCTCCAATTTCAACTGGGGAAAACAGCGTAAATACAGGCTCCAGAAAAAACAACAGCACGGCAATTAGAGGGATGACGGACCGGATCATGATCCTTCCTCCCCCTCAATATCTGCAGTGCCATCGCCGTCCGTTCCCTCAACCGTAATTGAAGAACGCTTCGCAATGATTACGTGATCCAACATTGAAAAGTCTGCTGCAGGTCGGATATATGCCAACTTCGTTAATCCATAATCATCTGTCGATACTTCCGTAACTTCCCCAATTAAAAGACCTTTCGGAAAAATTCCGCCAAGTCCTGAGGAGATGACTTTCTGACCGATTTTAACTTCAAAACTCGAGTCAATTCGTTTCATGATGAGTTCACTTCGTTCCCGGTCATACCCTTCGATAAGTCCAAAAACACTTTCGCCCGAAATGACAGCAGCAACACGAAAATTGCGATTTTCTGTCGACAATAGTTCCACCGTTGAAGTGAAATCTGTTACTAGAATAACTTTACCAATCAGACCGTCAGCTGTAATGACAGCCATATTCTTTTCAATGCCGTTTCTTTCGCCTTTATCAATGATAATTTTTTCTTCCCACTGATCAGGATTCCGGGAAATGACTGTTGCATGTACCGATTCAAAGTCATGCAAATCATCTTTTTGACCAATAATATCGAGCAGACGTTTGTTTTCAGTCTTAATATCCATAAGGCCTGCTTGTTCGGAAGCGTATTCACTCAATCTAACTTTTAAATGCTTGTTTTCTTCATATGTATTCAAAATCCCATCAATATTCCCAATTACGTTCGTTATGTAGTGCGCCGGTTTGGAGAATAAAGATTGCCCAAAACCGACGACGTCTTTCACAACTTGTTCTGGAAGGGAGGCGTTCTGCCGGTCTTTGAGGGAGAATGAAATTAATGCAACTAGGACGATAATGCCCACGAGCAATAAAATCAATCGTTTATTTGAAAAAAATCGCGGCATTGCCGATGTCCTCCCTCACTTATCTTCCTTGCATTTTTTTGATCAGTTCAAAATTATCGAGTGCTTTGCCGGTACCAATAGCAACACAATCGAGCGGATCTTCAGCTATGAAGACTGGCATATTTGTTTCATCAGAGATGACCTTATCTAGATTCTGAAGTAATGCGCCACCGCCTGTTAGAACAATTCCACGTTCCATAACGTCCGAAGATAGTTCAGGAGGTGTCGTTTCAAGTGTCTTCTTCACACCATCAATGATTTGTGAAATTGACTCACGCAAAGCTTCTGCGATTTCATCAGAAGAGATATCAATCGTTTTCGGAAGACCCGTCAGTAGGTCACGTCCGCGTATTTCCATCTTTTGTGTTTCTTCTGTTACTTTTGCAGAGCCGATTTCAATTTTAATAGCTTCCGCAGTACGTTCACCGATTGTAAGATTATATGTTTTGCGAATATAGCTAATTATCGCGCCATCCATAGTGTCGCCACCGACACGAATTGATTCGCTCGTTACGATGCCGCCAAGAGAAATTACAGCGACTTCAGTTGTTCCGCCACCTATATCGACGACCATACTACCAGTAGGTTCCCAAACCGGAAGATTTGCACCGATTGCAGCTGCAAATGGTTCTTCAATTGTGAATGCTTCTTTTGCACCAGCTTGACGTGAAGCGTCTATAACTGCGCGTTGTTCTACGGAAGTAATCCCATAAGGCACACAAATTAGGACATTAGGCTTCTTCCATGCTCCGCCTGCTGTCTTCGTTGCTTCTTTCATATAATGTTCAATCATCGCTGTCGTAATTTCAAAATCAGCGATGACGCCGTCTTTCATAGGACGCGTTGCCACGATAGATCCAGGCGTACGACCGATCATGTTTCTTGCGGCGCTACCGACTGCGACAATTTCACCTGTATGTGTATTTTTCGCTACTACTGAAGGCTCTCTAAGGACAATACCTTTTCCTTTAATGAAAACTAATGTATTTGCTGTGCCGAGGTCAATCCCGACATCTCTTGATCCAAATCCAAACAATTGTGTTCTTCCTTTCTGCTAAACCGTTAATTACGGCATTCATGAAATCATACACCATAGTATAACGGATAGAAGAACAAATTCACAGCGTAACATGTATCCTCATTTGAATATCGTGCCATTCGACCGATAATTTCAGAATATATTCACATATACCCCTTCTCTTTTAAACTTAAAAACTGGTGGTCTCCGATGATGACGTGATCGAGCATTTCTATGCCCATAATGGAGCCTGCCTCTATTAATCTCTTGGTCACTTCGATGTCTTCTGGAGAGGGTGAAGGGTTACCACTTGGATGATTATGCGCCACAATTATCGAGGCAGCAGAACGTTTTACGGCTTCACGAAAAATTTCGCGTGGATGTACTATCGAAGAATTCAAGCTTCCTATGAATATAGTTTGCTTATGAAGCACTTCATTTTTGACGTTTAAAAAAAGCACTACGAAATGCTCTTGGTTGAGCGAAGACATATCAGTCATTAAATAAGCGGCTGCGTCTTCTGGTGAAGTTATTGTGTAGCGTCCCTCTGAATGCTTGCGGTATAGACGCTTACCAATTTCCGCTGCAGCAAGAAGCTGGACGGCCTTTGCTTGGCCGACCCCTTTCACTTGCATCATTTCTTCAATTGTTGCGTATTTCAAGTCTTGGATTTTATCGAATGAGGAGAGGATTCTATTTGCAAGAACCAAGACGGATTCTTGCTTAGTTCCCGTACGGAGTAGAATTGCAATTAGCTCTTGGTTGGATAAACTTTCAGCACCTTGTCTGATTAGACGTTCACGTGGCCTGTCCGCGATGTGTACATCTCGAATCATCATTGTTGGTTCCAAATCAATTGTCACTGGATAGGTCACCATCCTTTAAAGCGATTAAAGCAAACTTCCGCATCGTTTCCGTCAATTTTGAAATGGGTAAACCCATCACATTATAGTAATCGCCTTCAATTTTTTCTACGAGCAATGCTCCAGCGGTTTGGATGCCGTATCCACCAGCCTTGTCCATTGGATCACCTGATTCTACATAAGCATCAATCAATGGATTATCGAGTTCACGAAAAGTAACTTTCGTCTCAACAGCGAACGTCCGGATAGCACCATCAATACATAAACCGACACCCGTGATAACTGTATGCGTTTTACCGGAAAACGCTTTTAAAAATGCTTTCGCCTGCTCTTTACTCTCAGGCTTTGGATAGACCTTTCCTTCATGTACCACGATTGTATCCGCTCCGACAACAATGGAATCGGGTTCATGATCAGCAACTGCCCATGCTTTCTTTGCCGCAAGCTTTTGTGCATATTCCTGAAAGTCATTGTTTTCCAGTTCCAGATCTTCAGAAACATTGCTAGGTATTATTGTGAAAGGAAAGCCAAGTAATCCAAGAATTTCCTTCCTGCGCGGTGATGCTGAAGCTAGAATGACCGGCTTAACAGATTCAAATCTCATCTTTTTTTCCCCCTTTTGTCAATCATACGGGAATTATTGAGATCTGAAAATTTTCTTATAATCCTCTTAACTTAAATTCGGGTTCATTTCGGCCATTAAAACGTAATTTTGACACACTTGTTTGCCTGCGTATATTCAGAAAGAAGGTGGAGTCTCATAATGCGTAAATCATTCGTAAACGTTGTAATAGCGGTTATATTCTTATAAAAATCTTTTGTTTTTGTGTCCTGGTTTCCATCTCCTTGCCCTTCCTCCAATTTTTTAATTTTGGCCATTTCTGTTTGTGTAAGAACTTCGCGTAATTTACCCGCTCCAATGGCACCGCAAGCTGATGTCTCCGCCGTAAAAGCTTTCTTGAACGTGCCTTCAGCTGCATTTGAATCGATTTCATCTTCCGTCAATCCGACCGCCGTCCAGACGAAAAAAGTATCGCTCCCTTTGATAACCACTGCTTTAGAGAGTGCCGGGTCTTCCGCCATAAAGAGGTTCGCGGACTCTGCTGAAGAGAAAGCGCCATGCTGCTTTGCGAATAATTGCAACGGCTTTTCCGAAGGAGACGCGGAATTTTCAACAGGCGGAGGTCCAGATGCAGGCACTTCTTTTTCTACCGCGTTGCTGACATCCTTCCCTTTAGTCCCCATTAGTAGTAAACCAATTACGGCAACAGCTACAACACCTATGAGAACGCCGTGAATCATCGCCATAAAAATTGTCACTTTCGAATAGCGTTTACCGAATTTCATTGCTGACCACCCCGTTTTCATCTAGCGTAAACGACTTGGCGCTTACGCTTTTAATACAACGGTATCAGAATGGACGTGAAAAAGAACAAGACGCTTGTCGCCTTGCTCCAATAAACTTATCGACTTAACTAAACAGACTTCCATACCAAATGACAAAATCGGCTCCCCAGAAATAGGAGATGATTGCCGCAATCGCAATTGAAGGCCCGAATGGAATAGGTGTCTTTCGTCCTTTTCCAGTTATCTTTAAAAGTATAATTCCAACGATAGAACCAATAAGGGCGGCGAGAAATAGCGTTACAAGTGTATTTACCGTACCGAGAACGAGACCAAGAACGAAGAATAACTTGATATCTCCACCACCCATACCCCCTTTCGACACAACCGCGATAAGATAGAGGACTCCGAAGCCCACTAGCGCTCCTAACAAGCTATCCCACCACGGCTCTAAAGGAATGAACAGCCGAGCCCCAAACAATACGACAGCGAATGGCAACAGCACCTTATCGGGGATGAGCATATACGCGATGTCTGATACCGTAATAATGACAAGAAGCGACATGAACAAAATGGCTATAACAAGCTCCGCACTGAAACCGAGCATATAAAATGACAACGCAAATAGAAAACCCGTCACAAATTCCATAAATGGATAGATTGGACTGATTTCCGAACCGCATTTCCTGCACTGCCCTTTCAAGAACAGATAAGAAAAGACCGGGACGAGGTCCAGTAGCCCTAGGTTCCGGTCACAGGTCTTGCAATGGGAAGGCGGTGATATGATAGATTCTTTTTTGGGTACACGTAACCCGACTACGTTAAAGAATGAGCCAAAGACGATGCCGTAGATGAAGAACAGGATTGTGTATAGGATACTCATTCAGGTTCCCCTGCTTCCGTTCCATCATTGAAAGGTGTGGGATCTATTTTTTCACTTGGTGGCGGCGCATTCGTTTTTGGTGCCTCGATTTGTAAATCTATCAAATCGGGACGATAAAAAGCGGAAAACGACACCGTCATTTCAATAAACTCTTTTTCTAGTTCTTCATTGCGAATCTCCTCTGGTACATTGAAGTTAATTATATCTATGATGAAAATACGTTCCATTTTCTCAATCTCATCGACAAATTTTTCTATTCCTATGTATGAGTCCGATTGGAGAACAACTTCAGTTAACAGTTGACTAACGTTTTCAACCAGTTCAGGTGGTTTCTCAATAACGAATTCTCCTTGCGTAAACGTTATCCCTTGTACTGATGTGCCTGACTTTGTTTCTGCTTTGCCGATTTGAAGGACGACAGCATCTTCCAATGGCTTCGTAGGTACTTTACGCTGCAATGGCTGGGAACTGGCGGTATCCGTCCGGCCTGCGGAAGCGGACTGCTTAAGGAGTGCAAATAACACATCTCGTTCATTGGATGTCGTCAACTTTACTTGATCATTGGTTTCTTTCGCAGGTGCATAGACTAAGAAATAGGAATAAGCACAAAGTGATAGGAATAGGATAACGGATAGGACGACCAATGCCATCTCTTTTTGACGTTTGGTCAAATTAGTCATTCGATTCATCCCCTTCATCCATAATCGGCTCTTCATCAAGCCCTTCAGTTGTTTCAGCTGTCCCTTCAGCCACAATGCGATTATCAACGAACTGAACGGAATACGTAGCTAGGTAACGCGGTAGGACTTCTGTTGAGTCAGCAGTTTCTTCATCAGATACCTCATCAATGATCACTGAATCCAGATGGATTTCTGAAACAGTCGGTGACGATTTCAAGCGGGTGTAATAATAAGCACTATCCGGTTTGGTGTCAAACTGGACAGTAACCATCGCCAAATTGGGACCTGTAAAGTCAAACGTTTGAAAAAAACCTCGTTTCGGCAATAAATCGATAAGCTCATGGAGGAGTGGAACGGTATCAAACTGATATTCTTCCGCCCAGCCCACAGTAGTGGCAAGTACTTTTTTCGCATCGCCCGATTCGGATTGTTGAAGTTCAGCACGAATTCCTTCTTGACTCGCTTGAAGCGCAACAAGCTGATTCTCAAGCATTGCACTCTCCTTATCGAGACTATTCGCCACCATCATTACGACAAGCCATACTAAAACAGCTGCACCAAGGATTACCAGGGCTCCGATTAGAAGCTGCGACCGCTCCGTCTCTTTTTCAGGTAACAGATTTATATCGACTAACATGTCTACACCTCTTTCAATGCCAACCCAATGACTTGGTTGAAACGCGCTGGGATTTTCTCACCGTTCGCCAGCTGTAAAGGCTGCTTAACCAATAAATCCGCTTTGATGGCAAGTCGTTCTCTGATCGTGGAGAGTAACTCTTCCATCCGGCTGTACTCACCGTTTACAAGAAGATGTGTGATGGAAGCTGTGCCGTTCCACATATTATAACGGTAAAAATTGATAAGTTTTTCAAGTTCCATCACGATGGTTGTCGGTGTGACAAGGCTCGTATCAACAGTAAGTCCTCTTTCAACAGACAAATCCGTTGAGTTTTCCAAATCGACAGGTCGCATGAAAAGTGGGTAATGCTCATGGAAAATTGAAACAATCAATTTACCGTTTTTTAAATCAGCCATCAAAATATGCTCTTTTCCCGAGAACGCGTGCTGTCTGTAGGCAAGCCGATACAAAGCAAGAGGTGTAATATCGGCTTTCACGGGATCAAGTTTCACTTCTTTTAAGACGGCTTCATAGCGTTCTAAAACGGCTTCTTTTGACGCAATGAGTATCGCTTCGTTCGTTTCGGTGTTCGGTATGTATGGAACAACGTCAAAGACAGGATCATCGAACGGCAGATAAAGCGTAGAACCAATTTCAATGAAGAAATAGCCTTTCAGCTCATCAGTCATGACTTCCATGGGGTAAGGAACTTTGCGGATAATAACATATTGATCCGGGGCAAGGAATTGGACGGATCGTTTGGAGATTCCCCACTGTCCGACAGCCCCATCCAAAATCGTCGCAAGTGTTTCCGAATCGACAATTTTCCCCTCGACAACGACATTCGGAGGAAGCAAAACTTCCTCCGCAATGTCAATGACGAGCGGTTCAATGGATTTCAACCGGACAAACCGGACTGCATCTTCTTCAATTGTCATGGACTCGGTGCGCTTGCGGCGGGTGAATATGGACATGGGCATTGGAACAGCTCCTATTCTTATTGAAACGATAAAAATAAAATTAAAACTTTATTAGAGCCCGGTTGTGAGTGCTGAAGTATACGCCGTTTTCCCATCTTCACTTAATTCCTTGTTTGTTTTCCCCGTTATTGTTACTGTATTCTTTCCTGCCTTACCAGTAGTCGTAATCGTGATCTTTCCTTCAGCATCGATTCCGATATTGCCACCTAAAAGAGATCCAGCATCCTTAAGGAAACCAGAGTCCTCAAGATTTTTTTTCGTTTCTTCACTCTTGATAAAAACAGTTGTTACCCCATTGTTTTCAGTGAAGTATAAATTAGCTGCAGCTAAAGCATTTTGTGCATCCGCAACTACTGCTTTCTCACGTGTATTCTGAATGATATTCCCAATCGACGGAATCGCAATCGCCGCAATAATCCCCAAAATAACAATAACCGCCAATAGCTCGACAAGCGTCAACCCTTTTTCGTTATACAATCGTTTCTGCAAAAACTTCTTCATGTGTAATTCCTCCCTTTGCATCATCTCGTTCACTTCGCCTTAATTATACCTTATTTAACACAATATGAAACTAGTAAATCACAATAACACTATGTCTTTTTTACCAATTCACCAAATTAACCCCTACATTCCATCTACATTATTAAACATCTCAAACATTGGCATCATAATTGCAAGGACTATAGTCCCGACTAATCCAGCTAATAAAACAATCATCAATGGTTCAATCAACGCTTTCAATCGATCCGTCGCAGCTTCCACTTCTTTCTCATAGAAATCCGCCACTTTCGACAACATCGCATCCAACGAGCCCGTTTGCTCCCCAATCGCAATCATATGAGGAATTAATGGTGGAAATGCCCAGTGCCCGTTCATCGGTTCTGTTAACGACCCGCCCCGCTCTAGGGACTCCCGAGATTTCGCAATCACCCTCGAAATGACTTCATTTTCAACAATCTTTTCTGTCATAGACATCGCCTGTAAAATCGGAACGGAGCTTGCAAATAACGAACTCAACGTCCGTGTCATTGTTGCAAGGACGGATTTTTTCATGATGTCACCGAAAATCGGTAGCCTTAATAGAAATGTGTCCAGTATCAATTTGCCTTCTTTATTGTTCTTCATCATCCAAATGCCACCCACGACAATCACCGCGAATAAAACGAGCAAGTACCAGAACGAGGTCACAAATGTACTTGCATTCATAACGAACCGTGTTATCCACGGTAATTCGCCTCCGAAACTAGCAAACATGTCCACAAACATAGGAACGATTGTCGTTAGTAAAAAGATAACAACTCCGATTGCCAACACCGCTACGATGAGTGGATAAGACATGGCGGAGACAACTTTTTGCCTCAACTGGTGTGATTTCTCATAATGGTCAGCAAGACGGTCAAGTGAATCATCGATTGTCCCCGACATCTCTCCTGCCCGCACCATATTAACGACGATTGGCTCAAATGCTTTTGGATGTTTTAAAAACGCTGCCGATAAGGATCCGCCTCCACGTAAATCATCATTCACCGAAACGAGAATCTTTTGGAATGGTTTTGAATCTACTTGTAATGCAAGAATTCTTATTGCATCTATAATTGTTACGCCCGCCCGAAGAAGCGTTGAAAATTGGCGAAGGAACATAATCAAATGCTCCCGTTTAACCGGTTTTCCAATGACAATGTCTTTTGTCAGTGCCGTTTCCGCTTGGACAGTAATGTTGGTTACTCGAATCCCCTGGCTTTTCAACTTAATTGCAGCTTCACGTTTGTCCGCTGCAACAATTACACCCGAACGAATTGATTTGGCATCGCGTCCTTCATACTTAAAACGGGCCATTGTTACTCATCACCTTCCAGGTATGGCACGGCGGTATCATAAGAAATGATCTCTTTGTCAAGAAACGTACGGACAGAAGATGCCATCATATGCATACCCGCCGCGCGGTTCGTTTGAATGATGGATGGAATCTGATGGACCTTCTCAGTACGAATCAGGTTGGCGATCGCCGGATTATTGATCATCACTTCCGTTGCTGCCCTTCTCCCTTTTCGGTCAGCAGTCTGGAGTAAGCGCTGTGAAATGACAGCTGTAAGCACACCAGCGAGCTGCACGCGTATTTGAGACTGTTGTCCATGTGGAAATACGTCAATAATACGGTCGATTGTAGATGCCGCACTCCATGTATGCAGCGTCGCAAGAACCAAATGACCCGTTTCTGCAGCAGTTATTGCTGTAGAAATGGTTTCCAGGTCACGCATCTCTCCAACCAGAATGACATCCGGATCTTGTCGCAATGCCGCTCTGACACCTGAAGTAAATGATTGCGTATCGAAGCCGACTTCTCGCTGATCAATGATCGACGTCCCGTGCGAATGCATATACTCAATTGGATCTTCCAGTGTAATGATGTGTTTTCGCATCGTTTCATTCATATATTTAATCATTGCCGCGAGCGTCGTCGATTTACCTGATCCCGTAGGCCCTGTCACTAGAATTAATCCCTGATGAGTCTCTGCCAACTTCTTCAATGTATCAGGCAATTGCAAGTCATCAATTGTAGGTATTTTCGTAGGTATCGTCCGGAACGCGAGCGATACGGAACCGCGCTGCTGAAATGCATTGACACGAAATCGAGCCACTTCCGGTACTTCATACGAATAATCGATTTGACCTTGTTCCATAAAATCCGCATACATCTTATGTGGAATCGTCAATTGTGCAACCGTTTCAGTAAAATGATTATCAATCATCAAATCGCCGTACCGCTTTAAATCACCATGAACCCTGAATACTGGTGGCACGCCGACTGTAAGATGGACATCAGATGCATTAAAACCAAACGCGATCTTCAACAGCTCATCTATCTTTTTTTTCATTAACAGGGCCCCCTATTCAATCAACGCGACACGCAACACTTCTTCTGTCGTCGTAATCCCTTGTTTTACCTTCAACAAACCATCATCCAATAAAAACACTGTCTTATTCCGGGTTGCAATTTCTCGCAATCTCGCCGAGGAACCGCCATTATTGATTATATCCCGCATCTCATCGTCCAATACAAGTACTTCATGAATCGCAATTCGCCCACGATACCCAGTCATATTACAGACTCCGCAGCCCGCACCCCTCATCACTTTTTCTATTCCAAGTCCACGCTTCGCAAAAATTTCTACTTCACGACTTGTCGCTTCCATTTCTTTTCCGCAGTCTCGGCACACACGGCGAATCAGTCGTTGGGCAATCACCGCATTCAGCGATGAAGTCACAAGAAACGGTTCAACGCCCATATCTAGCATTCTTGTAATTGTAGCAATTGAATCATTCGTATGAATGGTACTGAGCACTAAGTGTCCAGTTAACGAAGCACGAATCGCTATTTCAACCGTTTCTCGGTCACGAATTTCCCCAACCATAACGATATCTGGATCTTGCCTTAATATCGATCTAAGTCCAGCGGCGAATGTTAATCCGACGTTCGGGTTTACTTGTATCTGGTTTACCCCTTCAAGCTGATACTCGACTGGATCTTCAACCGTAATGATATTCACTTCTTCTGTGTTCAATTTATTGAGCGCCGCATAGAGTGTCGATGATTTACCCGATCCGGTTGGTCCTGATATAAGAACGATGCCACTCGGTTTTTCAATTTGTTTCAGAAAGCGTTCTAGATTCAGTCGATTGAAGCCAAGTTTCGTCAAATCGTTTAACGAACTGCTGAGATCGAGGATACGCATAACGATTTTCTCACCATAAATCGTCGGTAACGTCGAAACCCGAAGATCGATCGGACGGAAATCCACATTCGTCTTAATGCGGCCATCTTGTGGTATCCGATGCTCCGTTATATCGAGATTCGCCATGATTTTAATACGCGCACTAACCATTGCCTGCATATGCTTCGGTAAAAAACGTTCTGATTTCAACATGCCATCTACTCGGAAACGGATTGCAACCTGATGTTCCTGTGGGTCGAAATGGATATCACTTGCCTTTTGAGTAATAGCTGACGACATTAGCTGATTTACAAGCCTAACAATCGGCGAATCCAAATCCGTCAATTCATCTTGCTGTTCTCTTTGCTCGGGCGTCTGTTCCATGAAAAGCTCATCAAAAGACTCTTCATCATAATACTTGGAAATTGTACGCATAATATCATCTTTTGAAGCAATCGCCGTTTCAATATAAAAACCCGTGGACAATCGCAAATCATCTAACGTAATGTAATCCATTGGATCAGACATCGCCACAAAAAGCTTATCTTCTTCCGCTTTCAATGGGACAATTAAATTTCGTTTCGCAAAATCTTTCGGAACGACATTAAATAGTTTTGGATCAAACGGATACCTATATAGATTAACGTGCGGAATTCCAAGCTGAAACTCCAATACTTCAATAAGTTGCTGCTCGGTAATAAAACCATGTTGCAGCAACGCATCCCCCAGTTTCTGATCGCCGGGTTTTTCATCCAATGTCGTTTGCAGTTGTTGATCTGTAATTAGACCAGACTCGACAAGCAAGTCACCAAGTCTTTTGCGCGCAGTTGTCATGCTGTCCCCCCCATTCGTACGAACGCTTATTTAATGATATTTCCACCTTTATCATACTGAACGTCAGTATCCGTTTGACTATCACTCTCGTCCTGTTCTTGCTTCGATTCTAGATGGGACGGAGATTTTGATTGTTCCTCGGAATCTTGCGTAGTAGAAGGAGTAGATGGGACAAGATTCCCTTGCGAATCAACTGTTCCACCATTAGTAGTTCCATCCTCTGAATCTTGGTTGCCAGTTCCCGAAGACTGTGTTGTCTCTTTTATTAATGTATGGATTTCAATTTTAGGCAGCGGCGCATAAAAGTCAGATGTAATTTCCTCATCCACGAGTACTACTCCTTCATATGAAATGGTTCGATGGACGTTCACTTCCATCCCTTTTTGACCTTCATCCGCTATTCGGATTGCCCCGCTCGGTACAAAAGCACTGTACTGCTTAACTGTTTTCGGCTCATACGATTCACTATTTCCAATATACGGCTGATAAGAATAACTGAAAGGCATGCCTGTAATGGATGAATGAATCGTGTCGCTAGCGGATGTAATCGCAAGGGTAAAAGTTGTTTTATTTGGATTCGTGAATATAAAATTCAAACCAAGTTGCTTGTTAATGGCTGCTTCGAAACCCGGGTCTGTAGATGACGGAAATATTGTACTGATATTCCGTTCATCTACTACAAAATTCGTTTGTAAAATCGTCATATAAAGTGCAGTTGCTAGTGTAGATAATTCCTCATCCGAAACGGGTCCTGTTTCATTCGTTTGAATAAAATCGAGTAAAGAAAAGGTAGAAAAAGGTGCGATTTCTATGCCGTTCAGTGCAGCCATTAGATTTCTGAAAGAAGTCGATTGCTCTAAAGCAGACATAGAAGCTGTTGCTACTTCAGTTTCCGTAAAATCGGAGTAATCCGTAATATGAACAGTCAGCGGCATAATGCCTGTCCCAAGTTCTCGTTCAATACCTGTTGCGATTGACTGTATACTATCATCCGTAAAGTTAATAGCTGTAAATTGTTGTCTAAGCACCGTCTCTAATCCTTCAACCGATACGGTCGCAATAATCGGGTTCTCTTTACCAGAACTCGATTGTTGAATCGTTTTTTCTATATCAAATACAACCACTTCTTGTGGCAGTTCTATAGTGACATCCTGATAAGTCAAATTGACCGCAAATTCTTCCTGAAGTGCAGCATAATCGGCTAACAGCTCTTCTCTGACAGCCTTTTCTTTTTGTCTCGAAACATCGAAAGGTCCAATATAGGTTTGATCACCAAAGTTTTTTGAAGAGGTATTGGTAATTGCGAGCGCACCAATAGAAGAAAATCCATAAAAAATGAGCGTCGCTGCTATGACTACGATAAACGTATTTAAAAACCCTTTATTCCCCACCTGAACCCTACTTTCTATCGTGAATTTCACTATTCCAAGTCTCACTCTCTGCCCGGTTCATTGTCACCCATCGGCTTAAATCATCCTCAATTGGTTGAATGGTAAATACATCTTCCTCGTCCAATGATGCAGCCGTTTCATTATCCCCACCGCCTCTGTACGATTCTACAGGTACGGGTAATTTATCTTTTACTGATTGTCGTTTTAATTTAACTACTCCATCCTGCTTAGATCGCTTGTCCAACAAAACGGATAGTGCAAACGCAAGTCCAAACATTGCAAGCAACGCATAAAGCGGATTGAATGTCTCTTGCATGATGAGCCCTATTAAGGATATTAATAATCCAGCAAAAGTGCTAGGAATGATCCAATTGCCAAGACTTTTCCGCCGAACGATATAAATTAATACAGGAAAGACAATTAGTGCACCTATAAGTAGAATGATATACTTTACCATTAGTTCTCTCCTAACTCATTACTAATTCAAGTCTCTTTTAAAATTTGAAGAAGGTTGATGTACACTTCAGGCGGACGCTTTCCGCCTGGGAAGCGTCAACTTCTTTCTCTTCCTGGCCGTTCCCTCTGGAGACGCCTCCATCCGTTATAATTAACTGAACAAACGAATGATAGATTAAGAAATTTCGTTAATATTAGGGTCTTCCTTTAAATAAGCAATTATGAAATTGATTCAGTTGATTAAAAAATCCGACTATTTTTATATTTAATGATTCTTATACTACTATTATCATAGACTCGACATGATTTGTCACGGAAAAATTATACAGACAGGAAAAAAGTCCGTTAAAATAAAAGAAGAAGCATTTTTGCTTCTTCTCTCTGATAATTATCGCATTTAGTATTCTATGATGTAGATCTATTCCCTACCGTAAACCCCAACTTTATTCCTACCAGCCTGCTTGCCTCCAATATAAAGTGCTCGATCCGCATGGCGCAGAAGCTCTTTTGCATCCCCCGAATCTTCCGGTACACAGGCAACGCCAATGCTGACTGTCATTTGCACATCAATTGGTTCACGTTTTTCCGACAAATCAGGAATGATCCGAAACACGGACAGCTCCACTTCGTTTCGAATCCTTTCTGCAAGCTCAATTGTCTCATTTTTACTGAAATTCGGAAGTGCAAAAACGAATTCTTCACCGCCGAAACGCGCTAGGGTAACCCCTTCGGTTACATAGGAGCTAAGCAAATCCGCAAGCGCAATAAGCAGATCATTCCCACACTGATGACCATATGTATCATTGATAGATTTAAAATGATCGATATCCAACATGATCAAGGACAATGTACTACTTTCCCCAATGTGGAAACGTATCATCTCTTCGTCCAACTTTTCTTCCAGGTAGCGGTAGTTATACAATTTGGTTAATCCGCATCGTTCGCTTTGCTCGATTGTTTTCTCATAATAACGTGCTTTGACTAACGAGATTGCAAAATAACCCGTTAACACATCAATAATTTTCATTTCAAGTGCTTGGAACATATTTTTCTTTTTTGACGTTAAGATCAGAAATCCTTCCGTCTTCATTTGACGTTTAATTGGAGCAGTCATAACACTTTCCACATCTTTGGAAAACTTGAAGTTTTTAAGTACCATTGCTTCTTTTTTATTGGAGTATATTTTTGGATTATCCATTTCCAATCCATCATCACTTGATTTTTCAGATGTAAATTCAAGTTCATAAACGTTTTTTGAAATGAGGCCGTCTTCAGAACCCATCAGTGTAATTAGCTGTTTTCCTGCTCTTAAGTCAATGACATATGCACTTTCATACGGAACAATATCTTTCAGTTTGCTGATGAACGTCCTGATCACATCTTGGAAACCAAGTTGTTGGGCTAGTTCGTGACCGATGATACTTGCTGAAGAAAGTTTATCATTCAAGTTATCGGATTGGTTGTACTTTTTCGCTATAAATAAAACGAGAATAAAAGGGACGCCAATCAGGAGAACAGCTTTATTTCCAAAATGGTCACTTAAAAAGTATAGTCCAATACTAAAAGGGAGTACCAGCATTGTTGAAACAAAATCCCATGCAATATACTTTTCTATAATTGAAAACGTTCCGGTTTCAAAAGCTAAATACACTTGCATAATTATGCTATTCAAAACAGAATAACTCACAGCATATAAAAGCCCCAAGAAACAAATAATCATGAAATCCAGCGAACCAATTACGCCTCCCGCATAATGAAAAATCGTTGCACTTAGTAATGAAACAGGTGTAAAGATCAACGAATTCACGAGAAATCGATAAATAGGAGGTAAATCTGACTTTCTAGTAAATAGTAGTAGAAACATCGCGATTTGTGTAAATAATAATTCCGCAAATACACCGTATTGAAAAAAAACAGTGAATGTAATCCACCGCTCCAATGAAACTGACATTTTATTTAACTTCAAAGGTACCATCATCGTTATTACTAATAGTGCGAATAATATCAACAGATTCAACCAGTTGACTTCATTTGAATTATAAAAATTGCGCGCCAGGAAAAAGCCTAATGGAACAACGATTAACCAAAGAATAAATATTATAGAATATTGCTTTTTTGTTATCGTCATTCTACTTAATCCTCCTCAATCTACTCATTTGACATATTCCGCAACCCGATTACGACCTGCATGCTTCGCTCCCAAATATAGTGCACGGTCAGCATTTCGCAACAGCGTCATTGCGTCGTCTGTATCTACTGGGGCAGAAGAAACACCGATACTGGACGTGATATTCACTTTCATTGGGTTCTTATCTTCGGCTAAGTCCTGGATAATCGTAAATCCATAACCACCAATTGCAGTACGTAGATTTTCTGCGAATTCGACCGCTTCTGCTTTCTTCATGCCAGGTAAAATGAAAACGAATTCCTCTCCCCCGTAGCGTCCTACAGTCCCACCTGCGGGTAGCGAGTCCTCTAGTTTTCTGGCTAACATCGTTAGAATATCATTACCGCTCTGATGTCCATACGTATCATTCACTTTTTTAAAGTGATCGATATCGAGCATAACTACTGAAAGGTCATCTATTTCCTTATCATTTAACCTGTCCATTTCATAGCCTAACCTGTCTTCTAAATACTTATAGTTATAAAGTTTGGTGAGCGCACAGCGTTCACTCTTTGAGAGCGCTTCCTGCAAATACCGTACTTTCTCCACTGAAACAGTAAAATAAGAACAGAGTAAGTCGAGAATGTTTAGTTGATATTCATTAAATGAAGATTTTTTCTCTGAAGATAATAGTAATACCGCTTCAATTACCTGATTCCGCGAAATAGGGACACATAGAACACTTTGCATATCATCAGGAACATAGTCTTTCGAAATGGTTTCCCATTCCTTCCGCCGCGAATAGATAACAGCTTTGTTATGCTGGAGAACCGACCCAGCAATCCCTTGTCCCGAAGATAATAGTGCAAAATCAATCGTTACAAACTTATTATTTTCGTAGGAACGGATCAGTTCAAGCCAACCTTCTTTATTATCAAAAAGATACACCTGATCCGCATCGAACATGTCTGAAACTTTCCTAACGAACTGATCAATGACATCTTTTTCAGTTACTAAGTCTGATAATCCGTGACCGATATCCCCCACTTGTTGTAAATTGATGTTGACTTTTTCCGAATTATTATAAAGACGAATCACGAGCGTTATAAAGAAAAAGGGTACTGCCAGTAAGACGAATGCACCCATTCCGACTAACTGCAATAAATAATATAACGTAAGCGACAATGGAAGTATGACCAGAATTAAAGCGTAATCGAACCATACATCTTTTGAAAAGAACGGTGAATTAATTCTTTTAAATGTCGCATATATTTTAAGCAAGATATCATTAACGATTGTGTGTACTAATTGATAGACGAAGACAGCCAAAATAATTGGCCAAAACTCAACAGAACCTATCTTCCCACCAAAGAAGTAAAACACCGAGGATGCAATGATCGATAAAATAAAAAAGAGTATCGAATTAAAATAAAATCGTTGCATCAAAGGCAATTTACTAGGTAATGTGAGGATAATTGCTACGATTGAAATTTGCATAAGGATTATTTCAACAAAGAGTCCGTACATTAAGAACGCGGGCACTGTCACCCACATTACTAGGAATACAGGGGTACCATTTCTCAAAATCGGATAATATACTGTGAAAAATCCTAGTACAGTGAACGTTGCTACAATTGACCAATCTACCTTGTTTGGCGGGTAATTCCATAAAATATAGACCAAGCCCGGTGGAACGATAACTAACCAAAGAATGAAATAACGTATGATGGAACTATTAATAGCCTTCATTACAGTACCCACCCCTACAGTTAATTAGTTAGAAAAAGAAAGAATCAATTGAAATTTTAACATTTTTTTCATATTTGTCACTACCGTCCAAGTTGGATGCAATGTCAAATCCAAAAACTAGTTCATAAGGCTCGTTATCAAATAAAGCGACCCTGTGACTATTAGCTTCTCACTATTTCTCGATAATGGTATTATAGTATCACTATCGCTATTTGTCACCTTTTTAACTTTGTGATGGCAATATTCCATTAACTCTTCACCGGTTGCCGCCTGCGGATGTGGGAAAGTCAGGAATGTGAAAGAGGCTGCCACAGGAATTAGCTCATCAAGCGTTTTCTCGATATCTTTGCCTTTTAGCATTCCGATGACAAAATCTACTTTTTCTCCCGGAAATTCAGAGCGAATCGTATCCGCTAGAACTTTTGCGGCAGCCGGGTTATGCGCACCATCCATGAATACACCAGGCGCGACTTCTTGAAACCGGTATGCAAGTTGGGCTGTAGCAACCGCTCTAGACACCAATCTCTCCGTAAGTGAAATACCCGCAACCAACAGTGATTCAATCGCAACTGCCGCATTGACGCCTTGATGTGCCCCTTTCATCTTTCGTTCAGCCATTTGAAATCTATTGATCCCACTAAATTTATCTTGATCCATCGCAAACTGTTTTCCATAATAGAATGAAAGACTTCCTACCTTTTTAGAGATATCTTGTACTACACTTAGCGCCTCATCAGGCAAAGGTCCTACTACAACTGGGACACCTTCTTTAATAATGCCACCTTTATGGCTTGCTACTTCCGCAAGTGTCGCCCCTAGAAATGCAGTATGATCGAGCGCAATAGATGTAATGACAGAAACACGTGGTGTCACAACATTCGTACTGTCTAGTAAGCCCCCCATCCCCGTTTCTAGCAGAATATAATCAGGTGATAATCGACTAAATGTGACAAATGCAGCGACAGTAAGTAATTCAAAGTCAGTTAAAAGTCCGCTTAATCCAGCCTTTTTCATTGCGCGAAATGATATATCCAGTTCTTCTTCAGAAATCGATTTACCATTCATTCGTATTTGATCATGTAGATCGATAATCGCAGGCGATGAAAACACACCTGTCGACAAACCATGTTCCCTTAATATTGCTTCCATAAAAGCAATCGTCGAGCCCTTGCCATTCGTACCCGCTACATGAATGATTTGTAATTGTTTTTCTGGATTACCCATTTTTGCAAGCGCATCTTGCATCGCCATTAAACCAGGTTTGATAGAATCTTCGCTGTCAATTGCCCATCGATTTTTATATACATTCATCTTTGGAATCAAAACTATCCCTCCGTATGTTAGAATCTAGATAGAAAAAGTATATCATTTCCGGAGGTACATAATGCTAAGTTGTTGGGTAATTTATAATGGTAGTTTAACGAGTGAAAAATTTATAGATCAGGCTGAACTGCTAAAAGAAGCGGCGGAACGCGCGGGTGTAAATACTGAAATTAAGAAGAATTATGAAGTGATGATGAATTTAGATACAAATCTGGAGAATCGCCCAGACTTTGTTGTCTTTTTAGATAAAGATATTCTGCTCGCGACGTTTCTTAAAAACGCTGGGATTCCTGTTTTTAACGATCCGGATGTGATTGAAACATGTGATAACAAAGCGAAACAATACCTTAAACTATCGAAACAAGGTGTTCCAATGCCTGAGACGATTATTGCACCTAAAGTATATCCTAATTTCACAATCAAAGATTCAGGTTACTATGAACAAGTGTTGAAAACGCTTGGCTTACCGATGATTATTAAAGAAGGCCATGGTTCATTTGGCATGAAGGTGTATTTGATTGAGACGGAGGAGCAGTTTTATGACAAGACAGATGAATTGCGTGGCGTCGACTATATATTTCAGCAGTTCATCGCAAACAGCAGAGGACGAGATATTCGCGTGAATATTGTAGGCGGTGAAATTGTCGCGGCAATGTACCGCCATTCCGAAACTGATTTCCGGGCGAATATTACAAACGGTGGTGTTGCAACAGTTATCGAACTTACAGACCAACAAAAAACGTTAGCGATACAAGCTGCCCACGCAGTCGGAGCGGAGTTCGCGGGTGTCGACTTATTGTTCGGTGACAACGAAGAGCCGCTTGTCTGTGAAGTGAATGCAGCCGCCCACATACGTAATATCTACAACGTCACGGGCATTAATGTTGCAGATGCGATGATTGCGTATATATTGAGGAAGCTTGCATGAAGGGCTATGTGTATTACACAGAGGCCGAATCGGTTAGGAACCATGCATTCATTGATGATTTAATGAATGAATCGAAAAAAATTGGAATCGAACTCCGCTTACTAATTGAAGACGAACAACCTGATGCAGATGCAGAATTCATCCTTTTTCGGGATCGTAATACCGAATTGGTCGAAAAATTCGAAGCAGCAGGCATCCGGTTGTTCAACCGCGCAGCAGTGAATCGAATTGCGAACGATAAATTGCAGACATTTGAACTAGCTACCCTGCTCGGGATACCTTCAGTCCCAACATTAAAGATTCGTTCCATTGATGAAATCGGGAAGTATCCATGTGTGTTGAAAACGGTTGATGGACATGGAGGTAATGAAGTATTTCTTTGTACGTCAGAAGCTGATGCTGAATCGTTTTTCCTTCAGTTCCCTGACCGTAAACTAATTGTACAACCATTTATCGAATCTGGAGCGCGAGATGTACGGGTATTTATGATTGGTAAAGAAGTGGCCGGTGCTGTAAAACGGACTGGAAACGGTTCGTTTAAATCGAATTATACGCTTGGCGGTTCAGTTGAAAAATATAAACTTTCTAAATGGCAGGAAAAAGATGTGGTAACGATTGCAAATGCGATAAAAAGTGATTACGTTGGGATAGATTTTTTGTTGTTGCCAGATGGTAGATGGATGTTGAATGAGATTGAGGATCCTGTTGGGGCGAGGTCGTTGTATGTGACGCATGATTTTTCGGTTGCAGAAAGACTGATGGAACACATAAAAAGGCAGGTGATATGAAATATTGGATTTTATGCAAAAAAGAGACGGACAGAAGAAATACCACTCCTGTTTATCTCTTTCTCATCATCGATTTTTTATAACTAACCATGTCAGGTCTGCCTTAGTGCAATGAAAATCATTTCAGAAATGGCAGAAAAGCACAATGAAAAAGTCGGATTCGGGTTGCCTACATCAAAAAATTACCGGATTATAAAACAATTCTGTTTCTTTATAATCTGGCACCCTAAATCTGTACCTCCCTACTCACTACTGGTATCTTTCACACGTTAATAGGTTACATCTATTTCAAATAGTATGTCTTCACTGACTTCGTTGTAACCTGGTAAATCCTCTCCTGTAGGTTCGGGCTTTGAAAGAGGAAGACCACTACAATTTTTCACAAAATTAATCAACGAGCCTGTTTGTTTTTGACTATCTTTTACGTTTATTGGCCATTCGACATCAGAATTGTTCGAATAAAAACTTACTTGATTGTCGACTATGCTTGAGAAATCAATAGATTCTATCACTTCATTTTCGTAACCATCTATATTTATACATACTTTACCCCTTGATTCTAAACTAATGTTCTTACCGATTTCTAAGGTACCCTTCTTCCCCGTTTCTCCAATAAGTACTAAATTACCTTTAACATTTGTTAGATGATTTTTTATATTAAGCGATTGAACAACCAATGTAAAGTTGATTTCTTTTAAGTTGATAACTTCAATTTTGCCTTTATGAAGCCAAACTAGACTAGTTTCGTTTTTTTTATCAATAATTATGTTATTGATATTATTCTTTAGACCTTCTGAAAAATAATTCCCGCTATTAGCGCAATCATTATTCTTTACACAGGGGTCCTGCTCCGTAAAATGAGCCTCGTCTATGAAATAATCGTATATATCCTCTGGTAGTGTGACAGGATTGGATTCAGAACTAGATGCTTTTATTACTTGATAAAAATCAGGTAATTTAAAATCCAGACTGACTTTAAGTGGGACGTTGGATTTTGTTGCTGATGACCCATCTACTGTAAAATGTATCTGTATATACTCCCCGTTTTTTGTCGAATTGGCGTTGTCACTCAAAACGTATTTTATCGGATTGGAGTAATCACTCAAAACATATTTTATTGATGGATTGGCATTATTAATAATTGTTGAATCTTCTTTTTCCAAGCCATCTAGTATATTAGAAAATTCCGAAAAATATTTTTCATCAATTATATTTTTCTTAATAGCATTGAATGAATCTGCGTTATCACAATTTAAATCTGGATTGTTTATACAATCATTGAACGCTTCCAATATTTTATTTTTAGTTCCTTTATACACCTTTCGTTCTTCTATTTGCAATTTTGTTTTATAATAATCCACCCCCATCTCCGCTGCCACAACAGCCATACTATTCATGTCGATGGTTTTTTCCTGTTTAGCATTGCTGATTGAGGCTCTCATAAATACCGCAGAAGAGATTGTAATGATTACGATGAGCAGTAGTACTATGACCATGGCGTATCCTTGTTCATTTCCTTTATGTTTCATCAAAATCATCCTCCCTATTAGTTATAGGATTTGTAGCGTGAAATATTTGTCTCTACTTCAACCTTAAGTTTACTATTTTCCTTAGGATCCTCTACAGTTAAAGTGAAAGATAAGTTATCTTCTTTTGGCTTAATTTCACCAGAATTATATTCTGTATATTTATAACTTTTTCCAATCACTTTAATAAGCTCTGGAGTTATGTCGCAATTAAAAAGTTGAACTCTATCTTCTTCTATGTCTAATTGATAACATTCCAACTGACGATGTTGCTGTTGTATTTCTGTTAATATATAATTCGCTTCTTGCTGTAATTGGAGTTTAGTTGTTTCCATGATGTTATGTTTTGCCAAGATGGAGAAGGTCGTCCAAATAAGAACAACTACCATGGAGAGAATTGTAAGTGTGGCTAAAGCTTCAACAAGCGTCATACCGGATTCATTTTTCTTCACTATTATTCTCCTCTCCATTCCTTAATCACCTATTCCCTTATCTTACTTCAATATATCCATATGTTTCACTTATAATTTTACCTTCTCTTAAAATCTTAATATGAATTTTATGTAACGAAACAGAGCCTTCATGGGTATTTCCTTTTAAAACTTCCAACTCATAAAAGTCAATTTCAGAGTTTTCAACATCTCCGGGGAATCGTCTTGCTTTGTCCCTATCAATAGTTACCACTGGGTACTCATCAAAATCGCTTAAGGAATATATACCGTTCTTCCAATCAGCAAGTTCAATCTTCGCTGAATTCATCGTTTCAAGTTTATCTCCAGTCTTTTGATTAAATGCAGTCATTTGTGGGAAAACCGTCATAAATCCAATAAATACAATACCAAGAATGACGAGCGCTGCTAATATTTCAACCAATGTCATTCCATTATCATTTTGAAATTGCTTTTTCACAGACACTCCCCCTTCATTTGTTATTAGTAAATCTGTTAATTTATATTTGCATAAAACGAACTCTACTAAGCCGTTAAACCTATAATCTCAAAAAAATACAACTCTACTACTCTCTCTTATACATCTATTTTACCACATCCTGTTATTATCAATCAAAGTTAACCCTACAAAAAACACCCTACCACAAATTAAATTGTGGTAGGGTGTTTCATGTTTATCAGATTTCCTTCAATTCCTGCATACGCCGTTCAACTGCCGCGTATTTTTCTAGATAGTCACTTTCTTTAGCTCTCTCTTCCTCAACAACTGCTTCAGGTGCTTTCGACATGAAGCGTTCGTTGGAGAGTTTGCCTTGGACGCGTTTTACTTCGCTTTGCCATTTCGCAAGTTCTTTTGTTAGACGCGCAAGTTCTTCGTCTATGTTGAGCAACCCTTCAAGTGGCAAGAACAGTTCTGCTCCTGTAACGACCGCTGACATCGATTTACCTGGTGCTGTGATACCGTTTCCGAGTGTCAATGTCTCAGGGTTACAGAAACGTTCGATGTAGCTGCGGTTTGCTTCTAACACGGCTACAGTCGCATCGTCTTTAGCTGAAATATAGAGTGGAACCTTTTTGCTGAGTGGCGTGTTTACTTCTGCACGGATATTACGTACAGCACGGATAATGTCCATCAACAGTTTCATATCCGTTGCACGCGCTTTATCAGTTAGAGCTTCATCCGCAACCGGCCACGCCGCGACTGTGATTGATTCACCTTCATGGGGTAGGTTCTGCCATATTTCTTCTGTGATGAAAGGCATGAACGGATGTAACAAACGCATCGTGTTATCGAGCACATAAGCAAGAATCGAGCGCGTCATTTTCTTCGCTGTTTCGTCTTCACCGTATAATGGCAGTTTCGCCATTTCGATGTACCAGTCACAGAAATCATCCCAGATGAAGTTATAGAGTGCGCGGCCGACTTCACCGAACTCATAGCGATCTGCTAACTTCGTCACTTGGTCGATTGTTTCATTCAACCGCGTTAAGATCCATGCGTCTGCTACGGATTTTTCACCTGTTAAATCAATTTCATCGTATGTCATGCCATCCATATTCATGAGTGCGAAACGGGATGCATTCCAGATTTTATTGGCAAAGTTCCAGACGGATTCAACTTTTTCAGTTGAGTAGCGTAGATCCTGCCCAGGTGAAGAACCTGTCGATAAGAAGTAGCGCAGTGCATCCGCGCCGTATTTATCGATGACATCCATTGGGTCAACGCCGTTGCCAAGCGATTTAGACATTTTACGGCCATCTTCAGCGCGAACGAGCCCGTGAATTAAGACATCTTTAAATGGACGCTGTTCTGTAAACTCGATTCCTTGGAAAATCATCCGTGATACCCAGAAGAAAATGATATCGTAGCCTGTTACGAGTGCATCTGTTGGATAATAGCGTTTAAATTCTTCGTTGTCGAGATCCGGCCAGCCCATTGTTGAGAACGGCCAAAGCGCAGATGAGAACCATGTATCGAGTACATCATTGTCCTGACTCCAGTTTTCACTGTCAGCCGGCGCTTCTTGACCGACATATATTTCGCCAGTTTCGTTGTGGTACCAAGCTGGAATGCGGTGGCCCCACCATAATTGACGGGAAATACACCAGTCATGGACATTTTCCATCCATGTTAAATACGTTTTTTCGAAACGGTCCGGTACAAAGTTTACTTTGCCTTCCGTATCTTGTAGCTTGATCGCTTCATCAGAAAGTGGCTGCATTTTAACGAACCATTGTGTCGATAAATACGGTTCAACGACTGCACCACTACGCTCGGAATGACCGACAGAATGATTATGTTCTTCAATGTTAAATAGAACACCCATCTCCTGCAAGTCTTTGACGATTTCTTTACGGCATTCGAAGCGATCCATTCCTTCGTATTTGCCGGCAAGCTTATTCATCGAACCATCTTCATGCATCACGAGAACACGTGGGAGATTGTGGCGGTTACCGATTTCAAAGTCATTCGGGTCATGTGCAGGTGTAATTTTAACCGCGCCACTTCCGAATTCCATATCCACGTAATCATCTGCAATAATTGGAATTTCGCGACCGACAATCGGTAATTTAACCGTTTTACCGATTAAATGTTTATAACGCTCATCTTCAGGATGAACTGCAACCGCAGTATCTCCAAGCATTGTTTCAGGTCGAGTTGTTGCAATTTCGATACTGCCCGTTCCGTCTGCCAATGGGTAACGCATATGATAGAAAGCACCCTGAATGTCTTTGTGGATGACTTCGATATCAGATATAGCCGTTTTCGTAGCGGGATCCCAGTTTATAATATATTCACCGCGGTAAATTAACCCTTTGTTGTAGAGTTTTACGAAAACTTCCTGTACCGCTTTCGAAAGTCCTTCATCCAAGGTAAATCGTTCACGTGTATAATCAAGCCCCAAACCAAGTTTCGCCCATTGTTCACGGATATGTCCTGCATATTCGTCTTTCCATTTCCATGTTTCTTCAAGAAATTTCTCACGCCCTAAATCATAGCGTGTCGTTCCCTCTTCACGAAGTTTTGCTTCAACGCGTGCTTGTGTTGCAATTCCAGCATGGTCCATTCCCGGAAGCCATAGAGCATCATAGCCTTGCATCCGCTTCATGCGTGTCAATATGTCTTGTAGCGTTGTATCCCATGCGTGGCCAAGGTGTAGTTTACCTGTAACATTCGGCGGTGGAATAACGATTGTGTAAGGTTTTTTATCGCTCTTAGGTTGTGCTTCAAAATATTTACCTTTCAGCCACCAGTCATGGCGACCTGCTTCAATGGTCTTCGGATCGTATTTCGTCGGCATCGACGTGTTTTCATTTGTCATGTTGGTTCCTCCTTTAATAGATACAAAAAAAAGCCACATCGGCTAATTGCTTAAGGCTGCATGACCCACTTCCTGTGGGCCCACACAAAAAAACTCCTATCGCCTTAAAGGACGAAGGAGCTGTTCGCGGTACCACCTTTATTCGTGCACACAAAAGTACAGTGCACCTCAAACTTCGATAACGGCTTCAAACCGGCTCCCGCTACTGTTAGCTGTATTCATGCTGAAAACCTAATGTTGCTGATTTTCATGCTGAAAACAGCTTATTCACGGAAACTGCTCACGGGTTACATTCAGCAAATAATCGACAGGCCCTTTCACCACCGGAACCCTCTCTTTAGTCCAATCAATTCACGTACTATCCCAATCATCGCATCTCTATACAATTACTATAATTGTAACGGAACTGCTTATGAAACGTCAAGTAAATTACGAAAGGATTGTGTTATGCGAAGATCATATAACCCTTATCTTCTACCGCCTTGGCTTCGGAAAACCCGATTTTACTGCAAAGGAATTATTATCCCACTTTGTGTTTTTCAATTGATACGATTATTACTCGTTCCAACAACCGGTGATTTTCTACTGTTGTGTCTTCTCTGTGGATTAGCTTTCGCTCTTTACAAAAACATCATTTGAACGGAATACAGTCGTCGATATCCCATCTGTTAGTTCCATAATGAATGAGAGCACTTCGTCCGCCTCTGTGAATGAAGTGCTTTCTATTATTGCGATTGGAGTCGCCTCTACTACATTTACTTCAACTTCAGGCTCCTCCACTTGCGCGACCGCTTTTGTGTACGAACACTCCACATGCCAGACAATACCGTAAGTACCTTGTCCGTCAGATTTGCCCGTCGCATGGGTCGTTACTACATTCAACGTGCTCTCTGTTTCGGGAGGTAGATCAATATTGAGTGGGACTGCGTATTCAAAGTAACCCTCTTTGCCATCCAACTCAACATCATCAATGAGAATATACGAATCATCGAGTTCTGCTGAACGCAGGACCCCATCATCAAATTCAACATTCGCCGCAATGTGGTAAATGCCTGTCAACCGGACTGCATCTTCCGTTCTTTCTTCGGTATATCTTGGAGTTACCGTGACTGATTGACCCCCTGTAGGTATGCCCGCATGTTCAGGGAAGTAAAAGTCTTCCTGCATTGGCCACTGTTTTATCTCCATATACGTTCCCTCCTTCTATTCCTTCACAAACAATTGTATGCGCGACAGCGTCTTGATAGAAGAATATATTGAGTGAACAAAAAATCCCCTGACCATTTAACAAGTCAGGGGATTTGTATTTAATTTGTAAAATAACAGTAATTAACTTAATTACAAACGGGGCACTACGTGTACAGTTTCATTTGGATTACTTTAGATTGAACAACTACTATACCATTATCGAGGTGTCTTAATAAGTAGGGATGCGACTTCGTCGCATCCCTACTTACTTTTTCGGTAATCTTATGGTGTTTGTTCATCCACCGCACTCCAAATACACAAGTACTAGAAGTACTGAAGCTTTTCGGTACGAAAGAATAGCTCGCTTCTTACCTGTAGAGGAGCGGCCAAAGATACAATTTTGGCCGCCTAAGCCTTCTACTATAGTTTCTCAGTTTTTATTTAAGGGAAGTGTCACTTTCATATAAAGCATTACTTAATCTTTTTTAATAGTAAGCAGAAAATACAATGTACAAGTGCTATAGTGCCCGAAATTGCATTTTCGGGCACTTACACTCTTTATAGAAAGTAACCTATTCTTTTCTTTCAAATTAACTGCATTTTCATTTTCCACTTGAATATTGTAGGAACGCGACAGGCGATTAATCACAACAGTATAACCGAAAAGAGTGTGGCAAGAAGTGACGGAGTCACTTCTTGCCACACTTGCCCCTCGGTATAAGTGTAGTGGATTAATTCGCCGAAAGCGGGCCGGAAATAATCCAGTGAAAATAGCGATTTCCAAGCCCTTCTCGCCAAAGTTTTATGCATGTGAATGGTTAATTAACAGACGTAGTAAAATAAAACAGTTCTTATTGCTTCAGTTTGGCAAATACAGTATGGAATGCTTCAACCGTTTTCGCGATATGCTCTTCGGTATGCGCAGTCGATAGGAACATGCCTTCAAACTGAGATGGCGGTAGGAAGATACCTTCTTCCGCCATTAAGCGATAATAATCAGCGAATAATGCAAGATCGGATGTTTTCGCTTTGTCGTAGTCAGACACTTTTTCATTTGTGAAGAAAAAGCCAATCATCGATCCAGCACGGTTCACTGTGTGTGGAATACTGTATTTTTCTGCAGCAGCACGGAAACCGGCCTCCAGCTGATCACCTAGTTTCATGAAATGATCATATGATTCGGGTGTCAGTTTTTTCAACGTTTCAATACCGGCAGTCATTGCAAGCGGATTTCCTGATAATGTGCCTGCTTGGTAAATCGTCCCCGCAGGAGCCATATTTTCTAGGATTTCACGTTTTCCACCATACGCACCTACAGGTAACCCACCGCCAATTACTTTTCCAAGACATGTGATATCAGGTGTAACACCAAAATAGCCTTGTGCACAATTGTAACCGACACGGAAGCCTGTCATGACTTCATCGAATATAAGAAGTGTGCCGTTTTGTTCAGTCAGTTCACGCAATCCTTCAAGGAAGCCTGGTTCAGGAGGAACAACGCCCATATTACCTGCGACGGGTTCCACAATGATTGCAGCTAGATCGTCGCCGAATTCTGCAATCGCGACTTTAATGCTTTCAAGATCGTTATATGGCACAGTAATCGTGTTTTTAGCTACCGACTCTGGAACGCCTGGGCTATCTGGAAGACCCAATGTCGCAACACCTGAACCCGCTTTAATGAGCAGTGAATCGGCATGGCCGTGGTAACAGCCTTCGAATTTTAAAATTTTATTGCGTCCCGTATAGCCGCGCGCTAAACGCAATGCACTCATTGTAGCCTCAGTACCTGATGAAACCATACGAATCATCTCGATCGATGGAACGCGCTCGATAACTAGTTTCGCAAGCTCATTCTCGGCTAATGTCGGGGCACCGAAGCTAGCTCCAGTTTCCGCAACGCGCTTGATACCATCGACGACGTCACTGTCAGAGTGACCATGAATAAGCGGGCCCCAAGACAAGACATAGTCAATGTAGTCATTGCCATCGATATCCGTTATGATAGCGCCTTTTCCACTTTCCATGAAAATCGGGTCCATATTAACCGATTTGAATGCACGAACTGGTGAGTTAACCCCGCCCGGCATCAGATTTACTGCTTCTTCAAATGCTTGTTTTGACTTATCATAACTTCTACCCATTTATTTCTCCTCCAGCCAGCGCGCAGCATCTTTCGCATGGTACGTCATAATAATATCCGCACCTGCACGCTTCATACTCGTTAACGTTTCTAAAACAATCTGTTTTTCGTCAATCCAGCCATTTTGAGCAGCAGCCTTTACCATTGCGTACTCGCCACTTACATTGTAAGCCACGATTGGTAATAAAAAGGTATTTTTCACATCGCGTACGATATCAAGATAAGACAATGCCGGTTTGACAATGAGGAAATCGGCACCTTCCAATACATCTGATTCCGCTTCACGTAATGCTTCCATTCGATTTGCTGGATCCATTTGATACGTTTTACGGTCACCAAACTGCGGTGTAGAATCTGCTGCATCACGGAACGGACCGTAATAAGCGGAAGAATATTTCACCGCATAGGACATGATCGGTATTTCTGAAAAACCAGCTGCGTCAAGCCCTCGGCGTATAGCCACAACAAAACCGTCCATCATATTTGAAGGGGCGATAATATCAGCACCGGCTTCTGCTTGGCTTACAGCTGTCCGCGCCAATAAATCTAGAGAAGGATCGTTCAATACTTTCTCTCCTTCAACCACACCACAGTGACCATGGTCAGTAAACTCGCAAAGACACGTATCTGCGATAACGACAAGGTCAGGATAACGTTCTTTCGCAAGACGGATTGCTTTTTGAACAATTCCTTCAGCGGAATAAGCTTCTGAGCCCACATCGTCTTTCGTTGATGGGATACCGAACAAAATAATTGAAGGAATACCTAGTGAGACGACTTCATCGAGTTCAATTGCAAAGTGGTCAAGTGATTTCTGGAAAACACCCGGCATTGAAGCAATCGGATTATTGATATCCTCACCGTCGATAACAAAAATCGGATAAATGAAATCCTCTTTCTTCAGAACAGTTTCCTTTACCATTGACCGTAATGTGCTCGATGCACGAAGACGTCTGTTGCGTCTGAATTGTAATGTATCCATAATTACCCTTCCTTTCGCCTCGCCAATTTCTCAACGAGATCTTTAAGTGTGTATGTATCCGGCCTAACATGGACAGGTGCGCCAACTTCTACTAGCGCACTCTCCGTCACATGACCGATAGCACCGATTGTATAGCCATTCCAGCCTGTACGCGGCACAACTTCTTCCGCAAAAACAGCCACTGCCGAAGGACTTGCGAACAACACGTTCAATTGCTGTTTTTTCTGCAACAAAGCAACAAGTGAATCAATGGAATCATTTGCACGCTCTGTTGTATAAACAGTCCATTCATCCACTTCAAAAGGCAATTCTTCTTTAATGGTCACTCCAGCAATCGATCCACGGAGAAATAAGATACGTCGAATATCTGTTTCAACAGGATTGAATTCCTTAACGAATGTATCCGCGCTGAAAACAGTTGGAATGAAATCGACCGTAAAGCCAATTTTCCTGAGTGCTTCAGCAGTACGAATACCGACCGCCGCTATTTTAGCTGGAATTGCATCTGGTGAAAAATTGTGTCGAATGAGCTTGGCTCCAAAAGCCGTAACCGCACTTTGACTGGTGAATATCAACCAGTCGTAAGTAGGACATGCGTTCAAACGGAGCTCATCTGTCTGTTCCACCAACTCTGCCACTTGAATAAGCGGCAATGAAACTGGCGTACCTCCATAGAGCTTCACCAGTTCGAATACATCTTCTGATTTCGGCGTTCCTGTGAAGACGACCGTTTCAGCTAACAGTGGTTTACCGTTACGCATCCATATCCGCCTTCACTTTCTCAATCACCTCAGAAGCTCCTTCAGCACGTAAAGTTTTTGCAACTTCCTTGCCAGCTTCAATAGGATCTTTACTCGTAAATGTACTTTTGAATACTTGTATAGCGTCGGGAGAAGCGATATAACCAGTCAATTCAACTTCACTGCCATTGTATTGCGCAAAACCTGCAATTGGAACTTGGCAAGAGCCATCCATTTCAGTAAGGAAAGTACGCTCTGCTTCTACTTCTTTCCACGTTTTCTCATCAGTTAGTTTGGCAAGTTCGGTGAGTAGTTCTTCATCATCAATACGGCATTCAATTGCAAGTGCTCCCTGCCCTACTGCAGGAATACAATCCTCAACAGACATATATTCCGTGGTGATATCTTCACTCCACCCCATCCGTTTCATTCCAGCGGCTGCTAGAAGAATCGCGTCGTATTCGCCGTCGACCATTTTTTTTAAACGTGTGTCGATATTGCCACGAATCCATTGAATATCCAGGTCGGGACGTAGTAAAAGCAACTGTGAACTTCTACGTAAACTAGAAGTTCCTACAATCGCTCCCACCGGCAAGTCCATGAATTTCACATGATCTTTTGAAATGAAGGCATCACGTGCATCTTCACGCGGAGGGATACAGCCGATAACAAGTCCTTCTGGTAATACTGCCGGCATGTCTTTCATGCTATGTACTGCAAAATCGATTTCTTTATCGTACAATGCTTGCTCGATTTCTTTGACGAAAAGACCTTTCCCACCGACTTTAGACAACATGACGTCAAGGATTCGATCGCCTTTCGTAACGATTTCTTTCACTTCAAACTCAAATGGTGCACCGGCCGCTTTCATTTGTTCAATGAACCAGTTTGTCTGTGTTAAAGCAAGTTTACTTCTTCTTGAACCTACAATTATTTTTCTCATTTTCATAAAACCAACCTTTCAAATGAATAATTCACTTTTAAAATCCATTATGGGATCAAATATTTAAATCCAGGAATGGAATTCAGATAATTTGCTTGCTAGGAAAAAATTGATAATAACAAAGAGAAACGCAAATACATTTGCCCAAGCAAAGTCATTTCCTGTAAGCTTGCCACTCCGCTTCAAGAATAATACAGAACCATAAATGGCAAGCAAGAAAAATGAACCCAATATTTTTATATCGGATACGGACCACTTGTCTAGGGCAACAATCGCCCACTGCATACCTAGAACTAGGCTAACAAAAAGAAATGGTATTCCCGTGTAAAGAGCGGCTTTTATTCCTATATCTGCTTGATGAAGGGACGGTAGCCTGCCAAATTGTTTCGTCCATTTCTTTTCTTTTAAAACCTTATAGACAAGGAGATAGAGAATCGATAAAACAAAAGACATTGCAAATGCGGCATACGATAAAATTGCAAAGGTTATATGGATAATAAGAAGTTCAGAAATGAGTGCTTCCCCTATCGGTGATTGTTCAATTTGTACAGGTGCAAACGTATGAATCGTCATGAATATAAAACCGATGACATTCAAGAAAAACACGGCGTGACTCACTTTGTAAAATAGGTGCAGGACAATCGATAATGTAATCAAAAGCCATGCGTAAAAAAAGATGCCTTCAAAGAGAGTCAGTACCGGAAACCTTTTCATTTCGATAATATACATGACTAGGAAAAAACTTTGCAGAAAATAGACAACGGATAAAATCCAAAAAGCGCATCGATGTGCAAAGGTATCCTTATTTAAATAATCTATAAAATAAAAAACGAGGCTAACCGCGTAAAGGACAACCATTACTTCATGCAGCCTCGTCATCATCATATCTGCCATGATCACTTCTCTGCCTTTCCGAACCAATAAGGGCGTTTCCGCATCTATAGTGTATCACACTGATGCGGAAACGCCCCTTTGACAAATGCTCAAAATGTCAAATTCGGTTGTGCCATCGCATTTCTTTCCGCTCTGACTTTTAACCGTTCTACTGCTTGTCTTGCAAGCGTTTCTTTCTCCTTCACTACATCCTCACCGATACCGAAAATTTGCTGGAAGAGCTCTAACTTTTCGTTCGATTTCGGATCCATAGATAATTCTTTCACCTGTAAAATAGGATCTTTCAATAACTGATTGACAATCGATTTCGTATGTTTGTTCAACACTTTCTTTTCGCGTTCCGTCAAATTGGGCATCTTGTTTTCAATACTCGCCATCGTTTCTGTTTGAATAATATGTGCTTTTTGACGAAGTGCCGAAATGACAGGGACAACTCCAAGTGTAGCAACCCATTCTTTGAAAACGACAATTTCTTGTTCAATCATTAAACCGATTTCCTCAGCTGCATGCTTTCTTTCTGCAAGATTCGCCTCGACGATACCTTGTAAATCATCGATATCATAAAGAAAGACATTCGGTAAATCACCGATACGCGGATCTAAATCGCGCGGAACAGCAATATCAACCATAAATATCGGTCTTCCTTTACGCAACCGTACTACTAATTGCATGAGTTCCAAGTCGATTACGAAGTCACTTGCGCCAGTTGAGCTAATCAGTACATCCGCTTCAAGTAAGGTGCATTGAAGCTCTGCCATCGATTTTGCAACTCCACCGAATTTATCGGCAAGCAGTTCTGCTTTTGAAAGTGTTCTATTGACAACTGTCACTTTGCTTGCACCACTACCATGCAAGTTCTTTAAAGCGAGTTCGCCCATCTCACCTGCACCAAGAATGGCTACATGCTTCTGATCCAATGTGCCAAAAATTTTCTTACCAAGTTCTACAGCTGCATAGGATACCGACACTGCATTATCACCAATTGCGGTGTCAGTATGCGCTTTTTTAGCAAGTGTAACTGCTTGCTTAAATAGTTCATTGAAAACAGTACCCGTTGTCCCCGTTGTTTGGCCCATGAGGAAACTTTCCCGTACTTGGCCTAATATTTGTGTCTCGCCAAGAACCATGGAATCTATGCCTGCCGAAACACGCATTAAATGCTCAACTGCCCCGTCATTTTCCATGATGACCAGGTGCGACGAGAATGTTTCAAGTGGAATATCGAACCATTCAGCCAGGAAGTTCTTCACATAATAACGACCTGTATGTAACTGATCGACAACTGCGTATATTTCAGTACGGTTACATGTGGATATAATTATATTTTCTAATATACTTTTTTGCTGTTGCAGTGTTTGCATCGCCTGTGGCAGTTCTGTTTCAATAAAAGAAAGCTTTTCCCTTATTTCAACAGGTGCTGTCCGGTGATTGACACCAATTATGATTGTATGCATCAGGTGTTCACACCTTTCACGTTCTATTTCACGCTTTCTATTATACCATACGGTTGTCCCTTTTTCTGTTTAAAATTGTGAACAACGTATGAATACCAGCGGTTTAATGAACCTATTTATAATGATTATAAACTAATACTAACAGCCTTTGAAATGACAAGCAATCAATGTGCAATATACATAGCCTTTGTACGATGCCCACTCATAATCCGAAGCATACCTATTCGTACAAAATAAATAATCCGGAAAACGATTTCAACTCGTCTCCAGATTATTATTTATATAATTACATTCTACTCTCAATTTCTTTCCATGCTTCTTCCATGCCAATTCCCTTTTCAGATGAAAAGACAATCAAAGCATCATATGGACGCATAGCAAGTGTTTCACGAACTACTTTTTTATGCTTTTCCCATTTCCCCTTTGGTATCTTGTCCGCCTTCGTCGCAATGATGATTGCTGGCATATTGTTATCCACGAGGAAATCATACATATTACAATCTTCGGCACTTGGCGCATGACGCAAATCAACAATTAGGACAACAGCACGGAGAGGTTCCCGTTCTGTCATATATTGTTGAATAAATTTCCCCCATGTTTCACGAGATGACTTTGATACTTTTGCATAGCCATATCCTGGAACATCGACAAAAAATAGTTGCTCTTCAATTTTATAAAAGTTTAATGTTTGTGTCTTACCCGGTTTCGAAGAAGTTCGAGCAAGACTTTTTCTGCCAATCATCTTGTTGATAAAAGAAGATTTCCCGACATTGGAACGTCCTGCTAGCGCAAATTCTGGATATCCTTCTGACGGGTATTGGTCTGGTCGTACGGCACTCATAATCATTTCTACGTTATGGACTTTCATTTGGAAGTCTCCTCCAATGCAATTTCGAGGACCTCTTCTGCGTCAGAAACGAGCTTGAATGTCATTTCCTTCCGGACGCTTTCCGGAATATCTTCGATGTCGCGTTCATTTTCAATTGGCAAGATAATTGTTGTCAAGCCAGCTCGATGGGCACTTAATGTTTTTTCTTTTAATCCACCAATTGGCAACACTCTGCCTCGTAATGTTATTTCACCAGTCATGCCAACTTCACGGCGAACTGGACGTTTTGTCAACGCGGAAACTAGCGCTGTTGCAATGGTCACACCAGCCGATGGACCGTCTTTTGGAATGGCCCCCTCAGGAACATGGATATGAATATCACATTTTTCGTGAAATTTCGGATCAATTCCGAACTCCACTGTTTTTGAGCGTACATAAGACAGTGCAGTTTGTGCAGATTCTTTCATTACGTCCCCAAGTTTACCCGTCAAAATTAACTTCCCTGCTCCGGGGGATAAAGAAACCTCAATCTGCAAAGTATCTCCTCCAACTTGGGTATAAGCAAGCCCTGTCGCAACGCCGATTTGATTGACTGTTTCCGCCTGCCCATACCTGTGTTTCTTTTTACCTATGAGTGATTCAAGCGTTTTTGGGCTAACCGTGATGCTTTTTTTCTCACCTGTAACTATCAATTTCGCTGCTTTACGGCAAATGCCTGCAATTTGACGCTCTAGTCCACGCACACCCGCTTCACGCGTATAGTATCTCACAATGTCCTGGATTGCCGGATCACTGATGCGAACTTGGGATTTGGTCAATCCGTGTTCTTTTAACTGTTTTGGAATTAGATGATTTTTAGCAATCGAACGTTTCTCAATTTCAGTATAACCTGCAATTGAGATGATTTCCATACGGTCTCGGAGTGGTCCTGGAATCGCACTTAAATCGTTCGCTGTCGCAATGAATAGCACATTTGATAAGTTATAAGGTTCTTCAATATAATGATCACTGAATTTGTCATTCTGTTCCGGATCAAGTACTTCCAACATAGCAGAAGATGGATCACCACGGAAATCATTCGACATTTTATCGATTTCATCTAGCAGGAACACCGGATTAATCTTTCCGGCCTTTTTCATTGCCTGGATAATCCGTCCCGGCATAGCACCTACATATGTCCGCCTATGTCCTCTTATTTCTGATTCGTCACGTACTCCACCAAGTGAAATACGAACAAATTTTCTACCAAGAGATTCAGCTATGGATCTGGCAAGTGATGTTTTCCCAACTCCTGGTGGACCTTCAAGACAAAGAATTGGACCTCTTAATGAATTGGTCAACTGACGTACCGCCAAATATTCCAGTATACGTTCTTTTACATTTTCAAGTCCGTCATGATCACGATTAAGGATTTCTTCAGAGCGGTTAATATCGAGCTGATCTTTTGAAGCATCAGACCAAGGCAATGTTACAAGCCACTCAATATAATTCCGTATAATACCACTTTCAGCTGCAGCAGAAGGAATCTTTTCGTATCTATCCAGTTCACGCAATGCCGCTTCTTTGACCACTTCTGTCATACCGGCTTTTTCAATACGACTTGTTAAGTCTGCAACTTCCAGCCCTTTTCCGTCTTTATCGCCCAGTTCAGTCTGGATAGCCTTCATCTGTTCGCGTAGATAGAATTCTTTTTGCGTCCGTTCCATTGCTTCCCTTACACGTTCGTTTATTTTCTTTTCAAGATTGAGCACTTCCTGCTCGTTATATAGCCTGCTCGTAAGCCATTCTAGACGTTTATTGATGTTTGTCGTTTCTAGAACTTCCTGTTTTGCCGCAAGCTTGAGTGGCAAATGAGAGGCTACCGTATCTGCAAGTCTTCCCGGTTCAATAATTGATGCTACAGAATCATATGTTTCTTCCGTTACTTTTTTCGAAATTTTCGAATACTTCTCAAAATATGTAAGCAGGGTTCTCATTAATGCTTCTGATTCCGCATCTATTGTCTCATCATCCGGGAACCCGATTACTTCAACAACAGGATAAAGGTCGGCTTCTTCATAGTTAGACCATTCTGCACGTTCAATACCCTCAATCAGTATGCGATATGTTCCATTTGGTAACTGAGTCAGCGATTTTACCGACGCCAATGTACCTATCTTATATAAATCTTCAGGTTCAGGATTTTCTATGCTAATATCTTTTTGTGTCGCTAGGAAGATTAGATTGTCTTTGGCAATCGCGTGTTCAATTGCAAATACGGAGCGTTCTCTTCCAACATCAATATGTAAAATCATCGTAGGGTAAACAAGCAACCCTCGAAGCGGTAAAAGCGGTATGTTATTTAATTTATCTGTCGACATAGGGTAGTCACCTCCGATAATTATGTATATCCTACTTTATGTTCAGTAAAACATTGAAAAAAAGCTGACATCCGATGAGCGCATATTCACGCGCTTCGTCGGAGTCAGCTGCATCCTACAGGCGTTACGCCGAGTCTTTCTCATTATCCAGAATAACCCGGGTACCATCTTCCGTTAAGAGAATCGGATTTGATTGTCCCAACACGGATTCTTTAGTAATGATGCACTCTTTCACTTCTTCAAGTGAAGGCAGTTCATACATTACATCGAGCATGATATTTTCAATGATTGAACGCAGACCACGGGCACCTGTTTTTCGTGTAATGGCCTCTTTTGCAATTTCAAGCAAGGCATCATCCTCGAAACGAAGTGCAACATCATCCAGTTCGAACATTTTTTGATATTGTTTTACGATTGCATTTTTTGGAAGAGTCAATATCTGATAAAGCGTATCTTCACTCAACTGTTCAAGACTTGCAAGAACAGGCAAACGACCAACAAATTCTGGAATTAGACCGAAACGCTGAAGATCTTCAGGTATCAGTTTAGCAAGATACGATTCCTCTTCAATAATTGTGTTGGGTTCAGCACCGAATCCAATTACTTTTTGACCGATACGACGTTTGATGATTTCTTCGATTCCATCGAATGCTCCACCGACAATAAAGAGGATATTCGTTGTATCGATTTGAATGAATTCTTGATGAGGATGTTTGCGACCACCTTGTGGCGGAACACTCGCTACAGTTCCTTCAAGAATTTTAAGTAGTGCTTGTTGAACACCTTCACCTGAAACATCACGTGTTATAGATGCATTTTCAGATTTACGAGCGACTTTATCGATTTCATCAATATAGATGATTCCTTTTTCCGCACGATCAACATCATAATCTGCTGCTTGAATTAGCTTCAGCAAAATATTTTCTACATCTTCACCGACATATCCCGCTTCAGTCAATGATGTAGCATCTGCAATAGCAAAAGGTACGTCAAGGATTCTTGCAAGTGTTTGAGCGAGTAATGTTTTACCACTACCCGTTGGTCCGATGAGTACAATATTAGATTTCGATAACTCGACATCATCAATCTTACTGTTCGAGTTAACGCGTTTATAATGGTTATAGACAGCTACCGAAAGTGATTTTTTCGCGCGATCCTGTCCAATCAGATATTCATCGAGGATACTTTGTATTTCTTTTGGTTTCGGAACGTCTTTAAGTTCAAATCCTTCTTCAAGACCGACTTCCTCTTCTACAATTTCAGCACAAAGTTCAACACATTCATCACAAATATAGACGCCTTGACCTGCGACTAGCTTACGAACCTGCTCCTGGGATTTCCCGCAAAAAGAACAGTTTAAGTTATCTTTTTCATCGTTAAATTTGAACACTAATCTCACCCCTATTTAAGTGACAATCTTACAAGATTCCCAGGTTTTTATCAACTAATTAGAATTCATTGCTATACACGTTTTTTTATGTCTTTCTATGAAAAACAAGGTACGGTCTTCCGTACCTTGTCCTTAATTCACTTTATTATTCAGTAATCTTTGCGTTTTCTACCAAGAATTCAACTGTTTTGTTGAAACGAAGATCGTTTTCAAGAACTTTAGTTCCACCAAGCGTTGTTTTAATTTGCTCGATATCCATGCCGAACTGCTCAGACATTTTTTCGAGTTCAGCATTAATGTCTTCTTCTGCAACTTCAATGCTTTCAGCTTTACCAATTGCTTCAAGTACTAATGAAACACGGACACGATTTTGTGCGTCTTCTTGCATTTGAGTACGAAGCGCTTCTTCATCTTGTCCAGAGAACTGGAAGTAAAGCTCAAGATTCATTCCTTGTGATTGTAGACGTTGTCCGAATTCTTCCATCATACGTTCAACTTCAGATTCGACCATCACTTCTGGGATGTCTACTTCCATATTTCGTGCTGCTGCTTCTACAAGGTCATCACGAAGTGCTGTTTCAGAAGCAGTTTTTTTCTCTGCCAAAGTTGTTTCTTTCAACTTCGCACGCAAAGCGTCAAGACTTTCAACTTCTTCATCAATTTCTTTTGCAAGTTCGTCATCTAATGCAGGAATTTCTTTAGATTTGATTTCATGAAGTTTCACTTTGAAAATAGCTGCTTTACCCGCAAGTTCTGCCGCGTGATATTCTTCAGGGAAATCTACTTCAACATCTTTTTCTTCGTCTGTTTTCATGCCAATCAATTGTTCTTCAAATCCAGGGATAAATGAACCTGAACCGATTTCAAGATCGTATTGCTCGCCTTTACCACCATCGAAAAGTTCTCCATCAACCGAACCTTCAAAGTCAATTTTCACTGTATCACCGTTTTCAACAGTGCCATCTTCTTTCAAAGCTAGTTCTGCGAAAGCTTGTTGACGTTCTTTTAGTTGTTCTTCGATTTCCTCATCAGTAACTTCAGTATCCTGACGTGTTACTTCAAGACCCTTGTAGTCGCCAAGTTTAACTTCAGGCTTCAATGCAATAACTGCTTTGAAAATAAGCTCTTTCCCTTTTTCCATTTGTTCGATATCGATTTCAGGACGGTCGATTGGTTCAACGCCCGCTTCGTCAAGTGCACTAGAATATGCTTCTGGAAGAATGAAATCAAGTGCTTCATTGTAAAGTGATTCTACACCATACATTTTTTCAAACATTTGACGTGGCATTTTCCCTTTACGGAATCCTGGTGCTTGTACTGTTTTCACAACTTTTTTAAATGCTTTATCAAGACCTGCTGTTACTACCTCTGCAGGTACTTCTACTGTAAGAGTCCCTTTGTTTCCTTCTTGTTTTTCCCATTTAACTGACATAATTAATTACCTCCGAATCGTTTTGGCCAATATGTTTTGATACGTATATACTCCATTGACAACCATTTCAGTATATCATAGTCTCTTCATCTTTCAACAGATTTCGTACTTTGCTAAAGGTCCGAATCGTTGTCAATCTGCTGGATAAGTAAGTTCAGTTCTGTCTCGGGCAACTGCTCACCCGAAAAGAGGCTTTCTATGTAGTTTACATAAGCTGTCGCAACGTCTTCCGAATTACTATTCCCCCATCCAAAAGGGAATGCAGTAATTGCGAATTTCTCGATGAGCCCCTGCGCCATTTCCAATCTGGATGGATCTTGAAAGAGTTGCCGTTCTATCTTTTCAAGGACTTCTTTCGTCATTGCATCTTGTCCGGGCAAAGTCATATTGGCAGGAACAACTTGCTTTTTCCAACCAAATTTACTGATTACAAGTTCTTCATCGTCCCCTGTTTGATGCAACAGTGTCAAAGCGAAGGTAATGGCTAGTGGTGCAACGTCGTCCTGTACAGCTATTTCCTTCAGTAAAGGAGCAAGATCTGATAAATCACTACCTTCAAGTGAAGCAAGTGCATACTGTTGTGTCATAGCATCCATCTTCATGAATTCGTCGAATTCGAAAGATTCCATTTTAAAACCCGGCTCATCAAGTGCATAGCGTTCTGACAAACGAGCATTCAATTCCCTTAGGTAATTGAATTTGTTGAGCATATTTGGCGGAACAATTCCTTCATCGAGCAGCGCATCAATGGTCATTTCGACTTCATCATATTCCTCTAGCTGAATACTGATTGTCAAATACAGTTCCATTGCATCGACGTAATCTGCAGTTCCACTATGAAGTAGCCTTGCCGCAATTTCCTTAGCTCGCCGAAATTCTTTTGTTTCGTAAAGGGCAACAGCGTAAGGTCCTAGAAATTCCGGATTATCAGGTTCATAAACAATTGCCTGATCAAATGCTTCAACCGCTTGTTCGTAGTCCTCTGTCTCAACGGCAACATGCCCTTTTTCAACAAGCTTTTCAAAAGTTCCCGGGAAGACGATTAGGTTTTCTTTTTTCCTGAGTCTTCCGTATTTCTTTCTCAATACGCTCACCTTCTTTCATCATTTCTCACTATATCATAGCGTTTTATAATTTAACATTAATTTCCGAAGTGTTTTGTAGAAACGTTATTTGTTTCACGGATAAACAAGGACGAAAATAGTGTCTTACACCTCTGTGGAGTAATGCGGTTTTCTCTACCAAGCACCTCATCCCAGTGCTTGCTAAGAATTGATCTTCATTGTTGAAAAAACGGGATGAATCGTTTCTTATATAGGAAAGCAATGATATTCAAGATCGAGCTAGGAATTTTCTTGCTACTGAAAAATTTGCGATAAAATTGGGGGTAAGCTTTTTTCAGGTTATTCCACTGCTGACAGTCTTTCTTTTGCCTATAACGTGCCACGTCAATGAGCTTTATTTCGTTATTTGAAGTGATGAAAATATTGCGCAAGTGAATGTCAGATGGATTTAAGCCCAAATTCGAAGCCAAGGATAGTGCGTGATCAATTTCATCGATATGCGCGGTTGTTATAACTTTTCCATGTGTTAGACATTCAAAAAGTGTATAACCATCAATATAGTCCATGACAAGATAATTTAATCCAGTCTCATAAATCGAAGGGAAATAAGGAGTATCTTGAAGTACTTTATAAATTTCAGCTTCTTCTTTTGCGATGTGTATATATATTGGAAAGAACACTTTAATTGATATATTTGATGATTTGATCCTGAATACAAATGCACTTCTTCCTGTTCCGATGTGTTCTAAAGATTTATCGTATCGAACCAGTTGATTTTTCTCGTTAATGATGACCGTATTTACAAGCTCTTGATAAGTAGTCAAATATTAACCTCCAATAATTTTATAGAATGACCAGGGCTAAGCGCTAGAGTTCGAAAGTGTAATATCACTATTTGTAGGATATCCTGAGCCTGATAGTTTATGATTAAGCCAAGAAAACTCGTAACTTCAGTTGTGGGAGGCTCATAGTGCTCATAAAAATAAAAAGAAACGCCATAACCATTACTTGGTTAAAGCGTCTCTAAAGAAACAAAAGACCTCACCAAATAAATGGTAAGGTCTCGCAAACAACGATTGTCGCCAATAAAGCCGAGGAACCAGTCCTGTGTTGACGACTTTACTGTATTAGCTACTCCCCTTAACGGAAATTGACTAGTTTAATTTGTAGTATCACTATAAATATAAACCACTTAAATGTCAATATTGAATATGTTATCAAGTTAGAAAGCAGCCGTTCTTCCTTTTAATCATAGAATAGTTACAAACACGCTTATTTTAGTTTACATCCCATTTATTTATTGAACCGTATATCCTCCATCTAGTACTACCGCTTGCCCAGTTATTCCTTTCGCGCCTTCACCTGATAAGAATAAAACCAGTTCTGCAATTTCTTTTACATCTAGAAGACGTTTTTGTGGAACCAAAGGATAAATCACTTCTTCAAGTACGGACTCAAAGGGAACATTTCTCAAACTCGCTAAGTCTTGAAGCTGATTGCGCACTAAAGGGGTATCTGCGTATCCTGGACAAATTGCATTAACAGTAATTCCATCTTCCGCTGTTTCCAATGCCGCCACTTTAGTCAAGCCAATAACACCATGCTTCGCGGAATTATAAGCAGCTTTCCCTGCAAATCCAACCAATCCATTGATGGAAGCCATGTTGAAGATTCTTCCGAATTTTTGTTTTCGCATATGCGGCAATACTAGTTTGATAGCCATAAACGGCGCAGTCAGCATTATCTTAATCAGTTGTTCAAATTTCTCTGTTGGGAAATCCTCTAACATCGCGACGTGTTGCATACCTGCATTATTGATTAATATATCTATGCGCCCAAACTGGGTGATTGTACGATCAATTGCTAGCTTTAAATCTTCTTCTATCGTCACATCACACTTTAACCCAACTACTCCATTTCCAAGTGATAAAGCTGCGTCTTTAACTTTATCTTCATTTATATCCGTAAGAACGACCGTGGCACCAGCTTTTGAAAACTCCTTCGCAATCTCAAAGCCAATTCCCTGTGCGGCACCGGTTATTAAAAGCACTTTTCCATTCTGCATATTAATTCCCCCTCATTAATATAGTCTCTAGTAAACATCTAATAACAATTAAATCCCAAATCCAAATGAAAATAATATAATGGCTATAACAACACCGATTGCCGGAACAATTACAGTTACTGCACCTACTGCCCCGTACGCAGCTTTGTGTGTCTCACCAGCAATTGACTGGATAGTCGTTACAACGTAACCGTTATGCGGAAGTGAATCGAGAGCACCGGATGAAATTGCGACAACCCTGTGCAAAGCTTCTGCATTTACACCCATATCCAGATAATGCGGAGCCAGTAGCGGTAGTGCAATTGCTTGACCACCTGATGATGAACCTGTCATCCCCGCAATAACAGATACTGCGATTGCCGCGCCAATTAAAGGCGATCCTGGAATATTGGTCATTGCATCTACAGCGTTTTGGAAAGCAGGCACATTCCTTGCCACTCCTCCGAAACCAACAACAGCAGCAGTATTACCTATTGCGACCATTGCCCCGAGTGTACCTGCAGAAACTGCCGCACCGAAATTGCTTGAAAATTTTCTACCTACAATGAAGGTAGCTATTATTCCTCCGAGGAGAGCGACTATTAGTGCAGATTGCTCAAGAGAATTGTGGAATACATAGGAAATTAACAATACAATTAGTAGTGGAATCATTGCCAAGAACGGATTGGGTAATGCGCGAGTCGTATCGAATGTCGGATCAGATTCCCTATCTACAAATAGTTCACCTTTATTCACCGCTTTGGTAATCATTCGTTTCAACCACCAATAACCAAACACAGCCATGAAAACAGCAACAATTATACTAACTTCCCATCCAGCATAAGGAGTCGTACCTAAAAACTCAATGGGAATCCAGTTTTGAATTTCTGGAGAACCAGCAGACGTCATTGTGAAAGTAACAGATCCTAGTGCAAGTGTTGCCGGGATGAATCTTCTAGGTAAATTAGCTTGTTTGAACAATGAGATAGCCATTGGATATACCGAGAAAGCAACTACGAACAAACTTACACCACCGTATGTTAGGATTGCACACGCAGCTACGATTGCTAAAACTGCAAATTTCATACCTAACTTTTCTACAAACCATTTAGCGACAGCATCTGCAGCCCCACTGTCTTCCATAACTTTACCAAACACGGCACCTAACAGGAACATTAAATACCATGACATGATAAATCCAGTAAAACCTGTCATATAGCTCGTGACGAAGTTTGCCTCCCCTTCACCAGCAAGCTGTGGGAATAACGACATGCCACTCATTAATGCAACAAACAATGCTGAAACGGGTCCAGCAATTAAAATGTTTACTCCTTTCATCGTTAATAAGATTAGCAGTCCCAATCCGCCGATAAGACCAATCATACCTAATACTCCCATGAACATTTCCCCCCAAAAACTTATATTAAGACGATTCTTTAATTTATTTGAACGTCTACTTTTACATTTTTCATAATCAGGTTAACTTCTGTAGTGTCAATGACGTCTTGGACAGTGAACCCTTCAAAAACTTCTTTTAGTTCCAATCCACCTGAAGTCACTTCCATTAGTGCACGCTCGGTAATGATTAGGTTTACTACTCCTTTTCCTGTAAGAGGTAGTTCACACATCTTTTTAATCTTTGCCGTGCCGTCTTTCGCGGTATGATCCATAATCACAATGATTTTTTTTGCGCCATGTACAAGATCCATTGCACCGCCCATCCCTTTAATCATCTTTCCTGGAATCATCCAGTTAGCGAGATCACCTTTTTCAGATACTTCCATAGCTCCTAAAATAGCAACATCAACGTGACCACCACGAATCATCGCAAACGATTCAGCACTTGTAAAAAATGCCGCCCCCGGAATACTTGTTACGGTTTCTTTCCCAGCATTTATTAAATCTGCATCGACTTGATCTTCCGTGGGGTATGGACCAATCCCCAAAAGTCCATTTTCAGATTGAAGGACGACAGTTTTATTCTCTGAAATAAAGTTCGCAACAAGTGTTGGCATACCTATACCGAGGTTCACATAATCGCCGTCTTTTAATTCTTTTTCAGCACGCATTGCAATTCGCTCTCTCATATTGATTTGACTCATGAACTTCAGTCCCCTTTCATTAGTAAGAACGTATCGTTAAACGTTCAATCCGTTTTTCTTGGTTTGCTTGAAGTAATCCTTTCACGTAAATACTAGGTGTATGAATCATATCCGGATCTAAATCACCGCTTTCTACAATTTCTTCTACTTCTGCAATTGTGAAATTTCCGGCAGCAGCCATCATCGGATTAAAGTTTTGAGCAGTCTTGTTATAAATTAAGTTTCCAAATGTATCTGCTTTAGCAGCGCGAATCAACGCGAAGTCTGCTTTTAATGCTTCTTCTAATACATACTCTTTGCCGTCATATAAACGAATTTCTTTGCCCTCCGCAACCGAAGTACCTACGCCAGCAGGTGTGAAAAACGCCGGAATCCCAGCTCCACCTGCACGTATTTTTTCTGCTAGCGTTCCTTGAGGCGTCAATTCAACCTCAATTTCCCCTGATAGAACTTGGCGTTCAAATTCCTTATTTTCACCAACGTATGATCCTATCATTTTCTTAATTTGTTTATTTTTCAAGAGAATCCCTAGTCCCCAATCGTCCACTCCACAGTTATTCGAAATAACCGTCAAATCTTTAACTCCACTCTTAGCAAGAGCAAGAATTAATTTCTCTGGAATACCAACTAGACCAAACCCCCCCACCATGACCGTTGCTCCATCTTGAATTTGCTGAACAGCTTCTTCTGCAGAAGCATAAATTTGTTTCATGTAATTTCCTCCTCACAAATTTGTATGAATGGTGAAGATTAAAACGCTTTCATTCATTTAAACAGATAATAAATATGCTTGCAAACCCTTATATTACGGGCATTCTAACCAATTCAAAAAACGCATTCCAGATATCCGGAATGCGTTCAGATAATTCAGTACACTACATACACTTCGCTCTTTTAGAAGTCCGTAAATCTGGACAAAATTCCGATTAACCGGAATCTAGGTCATAAGTTATATTTTTTAACTTTTTCATAGAATGTACTTTTACTTAATCCCAAAACGTTGGCTGCATCTCGTTTGTTTGGATGATGTTGCAATGTTTCAAATAAAATATCCCTCTCTAGTTTCTCTATTAATTCAGCTAATGTCTCAGAATTATTTGTATTAAATATTCGCTCCATTTTTACTTGTTGTGGCAATGCATTTGGTTCAATCGTCTCTCCATTCGTCAAATAGACTGCTGCTTGAATAACATTTTGCAGTTCACGAACATTTCCAGGCCAATGGTAGGCTTGCAAATAATCCATTGTTTTCGTGGCAATCAAAAGATTTCTTTTTCCTGCTTTAAGTAGAGCTTCATGGAATAAGTAATTTGTAATATCAAGAAAGTCCTCCATTCTTTCACGTAACGGGGGAACTTCAAGCGTAATCGCCTGTATTCGGTAATAAAGATCTTCCCGAAACTTTCCAGACTCAATCAAAGCTTTCAAAGGCTTATTTGTAGCTGCTATTATCCTAACATTTACTTTCCTCGTTTTATGTAATTCATGTGATTCTATTTCGCCATCATTTAAAACTCGCAATAATTTTGCCTGCACCGGAAGTGACATATCCCCTATGTCATCCAAAAACAAAGTTCCCCCATCTGCTAAATGGAATCGCCCACTCTTTTCAAGTTGAGTGGATTGTCCAGCATTTAAATCAGTGATACCGAATAGTTCTACTTCCAATAACTCGGGGGGGATTGCCGCGCAACTAATCTTTATTAATGGCTTTTCTGACCGATCAGAAAGCTGATGGATACTGTGAGCAAAAGACTCTTTTCCCGTTCCACTTTCTCCTTGGATGAGTATAGGAAGATTACTAGGAGCAATCATTTGAATAGTTTCCTTAATGGATCTGATTACTTGAGAAGATCCTTGAATTTCATTTAACCGATGAGCTGAACCGGAAGAAGCAATAGCTCCGAAATGAATTTTTTCAATTGTACTTTTCACATGAGAACTTAGATTATGCCATTCATTGAGGTCCCTAAATATCACACTTCCGAAAGCTCCTACAATTTCACCGTCTACAGTCAATGGCACTCTGTTTGCTAACATATAGGTTCCTTTAATGAAGTGAGGTGAAGCGATATGCTCTATGCCTGTTTTGATAACTTCATGCATTTGAGTATTTTCAATTACTTCGTCTACAGGTTTACCGATTGCATCTTCTCGCTCAACCTCTAAGAATTTACAATAATCTTCGTTGATATACATAATCCTTGAGTCTTTATCAACTACAACAAACCATTGAAATGCAGTTTCTAGTATTTGCGTAAGAACGGATTCAGGTAAATGTTCAGACAATGCTTTCATGGTATTCCCCTCCCTTGTTATTTAACAATTAATCTCACAAGCTTAAATAATTACATTGTTTCAATTAGCATTCAATCTACACTCTTTGTAGTTACTCTACAACCGAATTCATGCTTTAGAGCGACCATCTTTATACTTAAAACAGTCATAACCCCGTCCTGATAGCAAGACGAGGTTTAAATTAATTTATATTACTTCATTTAAAAATTTACTTTTTTACTCTTTATTCCAATAAGTTACTCTCTAAAAGATCACAAACGAGTACTTCTAAATCCCTCATTAAACTGGAGCTATATAGTAACTCACGATAAAAATTTGGTAGTTGAACGCAACGTGTTTTTTTACTTATTGGTAAAATATATTGTGCCGTTAAATACTTATTGGACTAATGAAGCTCTCAAATTAGTAATGTCATTTTCCAAATACCCCTTTAAACAAGTTAGCATGTAGACCCAACCTTCTTTTTGGCCAATCATTTTATTTACTATTTCTGGGTCATCCTCTTTTAAACCTGATTCATTTACTTCAATAATAGTACTCTTATCATCCAGCTCTTTTAATATAATTGTAACGACTGTTTCTTGACCATATTCGCCCCACGAAAAAACAATTTCCTTATCCCCATTGATTTCCAATACATTTATTACTACTTCCGCATTGTATTCATCATATCTCCAAGTAATTGTCTTGCCTTGCTCTACTCTTCCACTTCCCGATGAAAACCAATAATTAGACATTTTTTCAGGATCTACTATGGCTTCAAATACATCTTTAGCAGGTTTAAGTATTTTTAATTTCGTAATTAGTTGAGTATCCACACTACATCATCTCACTTTCGAAAATTTAATGATTCTTCTATATGTATTATAATCAAATATAGAAATAGTATACTTTTCCAACTCCTCAAAAACCCCTTTATTTATAGGCTTCTTCTGAAAATCCCTTATGCTGCCCTATTTCTTCAATCACGTTAAACACTTAACTTTAGCCTTTTCAATATAGGTCCCTCTTGCCGTTTTACTGAAATTTCAGTAAAAATTTTTTATAAACAGTATAAAGGAGTTTTTCTATTGGTCTACTATATTTTAGGGAAGTATGGAAGTTACTAAATTTTGATAATATAAAACTATTCTCCTAGTATACAATAGAATCAGCGAGCCTTCACTTATTAATTTCGAGAAATGGCTCGCTTCTAAAAATGTAGAGATTTTTCCAAACATTCCTTAAGCTGGGATAAGTGCTATGCGAGTGTTTATGATGTGATTAAATTCGATCCTAATTTGATTCGAGAAGGTGCTCTACAAGTTGCAGATTTAATCCCCATAATGAAATGCGCGTTCTTATATGAATTATCTAGCGAGGGCGCATTAGGCTAATAGCAACTTCATTAGAAATACAAACAAGCTCAACCTTTTGTGAATATGGCTGAGCTTTTGCTTTATCCTATGGGATTGTAGTGTGCTGTACCAATAGTGTCGTGCACCTGCTTTTATTCTTCAATTAGTAAATCGAATAGTTCAGACCAGTTCACGATTCGCTGAATATCTAAATGCGTATTGTAGGGTTGGCTCTTCGCGAATACGTTTAGGGGCCGATCGCTCAATGTCTCTAGAACTGCAGGCTTGTCATCGAAATAATAGTCAAGTTCTAAATCTTTAATGATATGAACCTTGTCTACATCATTCATTCCATAATAAAATCTATCTTTTTGAACCGGAAACTTATTTTCAATCATCCATTCCATTGTACGCTCGCCATGTTCTTTCGGCCTCGCCGTTATATAATAGATGTCATGTCCTTCACTAGCCAGCCTTTGCAATGTTTCCACAGCATCAGGATACGGCGGGCATGATGTATAATAGATTTCATCTAGCGAACTGCTCCACATCTCGCTGCCTTGTTCAGCTGTCATGTCAAAAAGCTCGTGAATTTCAACCTTTTCCAGTGCATGAAAGAGATCTACATTCACATTCCGATTTAACTTTTTATTGTATATTTGAAAAGCATGTTCTCTAAGATTGATCAATGTATCATCAATATCAAAACCGAATTTCATATTAATCTCCCTCAGCTTGTCTATTAGTATATTTCGGATAGCCAGTGAACTTGAAATCGTTACCTATTTGAGTAACGTGGAGATCTTCCAAATCGACAGCATCACGCATTAGTTCAATTCCTGTTCCTTCAAGGAATGTAGGTGCATGGGCACCTCCAACTAGTTTGGGTGCGATATATATCTCCACTTTGTCGACGAGCTGATTTTCCAGGAATGCAGCGTGAATCGAACCTCCCCCCTCGATTAGTACAGAAGAAACAAGCTTTTCACCGAGAATCCGAATGACATCATTCGGGTCCACCTGCTTGATTCCTGAGGTGGGATAAATCGAAACTCCTTGTTCTTCCAGACTCTTCTTGGCATCTTGATTATACTTATTTGCAGTGAAAATCCACGTTTCTGCCTGCCCATCTGTTATAACCTTTGAATCTAATGGAATTCGCAGCGAGGAGTCTAAAATGATTCGTATCGGATTTCTTCCATTCGGAATCCTCGTCGTCAATTCGGGATCATCCTCGATTACGGTATTTACACCAACTAAAATAGCCATATTTTCATTTCGCAATACATGTACATCGTTTCTCGCCTCAGGTGATGTAATCCATTTGCTGTCGGCTGTATGCGTAGCAATTTTCCCATCTAGTGTGCTTCCAGCTTTCATCGTTAGGAATGGCTTCTGTTCGACGATGAATTTGTTAAATACTTCATTCATCTTTCGAGACTTCTCTTCCAATACACCCACAACCACTTCAATTCCTGCATCTTCCAAAATCTTTACACCGTTGCCGGCAACAACTGGATTCGGATCTAGTGTGGCAATGACTACTTTCTTAATTCCCGCTTCAACAATCGCTATTGCACAAGGGCCCGTCCGCCCGTAATGCGAGCATGGCTCAAGGGTGACATAAATCGTTCCACCTTTTGCCTTCTCGCCAGCCATACGGATAGCATGGATTTCAGCATGCGGTTCACCAGCCTTCAAATGTGTACCGATACCAACTATTCGATTTTCATTGATAATAACCGAACCGACAAGTGGATTCGGATTAGTCTGCCCTTTCATCGCACGTGCATTCTCTAGGGCCAAATTCATGTAAATTTCATGGTTAGTCATGCGTAGATGTCCCTTCTTCCTCCATATGCCCAGAACGTCGAATCTTTGTCTGCAAATACTTCTCATTGAACTCTGATTTATCGCCCCATAATGGTTCTCGTCCAGATATAGGAAGACCGGCATTTTGCAGTGCTTCCATTTTCTTTGGATTATTCGTCATAAGCTTTACAGGTTTTGATCGGAGTTTCTTTAGAACGCGAATTGCATCCTCGTAATTTCTAGAATCATCGACAAATCCAAGGCTTTCGTTTGCTTCCACTGTATCGTAACCATTCTCCTGAAGTACATATGCCATTGCTTTGCTGAATAAACCAATTCCACGGCCTTCATGGTTCGCCAAATAAAACAATGCACCTGTCCCATGATCCACAATATTCTTCATTGACTGCTTCAATTGATAACCGCAATCGCATCTTTTACTACCAAATATATCTCCCGTATGACAAATTGAATGCATCCTAATCAGCGCATCATCCGCTTCTTCAAAATCCCCGTATACAAGCACACTTGACTGCTGAAACTCCGCCAAATTGGCAGACGACAGTTGGTCAATGATTTCTTGATAATTTTCCGTAACTTGGCATCGATTAAGCCAGCAATACCATTGAAAAACAACCGTTTCTCCAAAAATATTCACAGGCAGTTTAATAGGTCCTACTAAGTAGATAGCACCTTCATCTGTTTCAATCAATTGAATTTTTTCTTTTAGGACATCAATAACTTTCGATTCCAGTTTCGCATGTAGCATAAAATCATTCCTTTTATTTATATTTGGATTTTAGTGTGAATTGATCTGTAAATAACATACCTCATTATATTAACCATTCGATTCATATGATACCTGTAATTGTACAACACTTACTTTATCTCGCATAGTTTGTTCAATTATTTCGTCATCTCTGTTCACCATTTTTGCAGGCGTATAATCGATATCTTTTTCCCTTCATATGAACAAACAAATATATTCACATAAAGATATTTATTCTATACAACTTAACATTCCCCTGTGAATAGCGTCAACCATACAAGACCTCTATCAGGATTTAGCTTTTGGGGTTATAAAAGTACTTCTTGTAATCAATGTCCTAAACTCTTTTAACACTTGTTTCATCGTTTCGATATAAGATCTTTTATTTCATGTCTTAAGAAGGTGTAGTTAGAGAATAACTATAGTATAGACCATTTTAAATTTATCATTTTCTTTTTAATTGAGGAGGTATAAAATGCCTGACGTAACTGTTTTTGGTGATAGAACTTTTGAAGTCGAAATAGGGAGAAAGTTAGTATTAGCACTAGAAGATAACGGTATAAATATCCTACACCGGTGCGGAGGCAAAGCTGTATGTACGACTTGCAGAGTAGAGATTTTGGAAGGTGATTACTTAGAGATAACCAAAAAGGAAAAGAAGGCCTTTGCGGATAAAGGAATTGATGATCATTTATTTGATGATTGTTTGCGTTTATCTTGCCAAATTCTTGTAAGTGGAGATATTACTGTTCGACCAATCATGACAATAGAAAACACCGGAAAAGCCGTTGGTGAAAGGCCAGCCGACTAATTCGAATTCCAGTTTTCATTTAAACTATTACGTCTGCAGATTAGCCGTTTACTTGCAATGAACTACTGAGTACCAATCATAATCACAGTTATAAAGGGTTTTAGTGGACACCATAGGCTTGTCTTTTCAAACATTTTGTTGCTTTTAATATCTAACCACAGCGCCAGGTGACCAGACCTGATTCTTGATTAGTATGCTCCAAGCTTCTAGTGATTTCTCAATGCGAACACCATTCTGTATTCAAGAGCTATTTAAACTTCCGTTTTTGTATGATACTCTTTTGGTGTGCCATTATAAAACTTCTTCTCATTGCTAGTCTGCTAACTTCAATGATACACGAATTTTTACAATGGCCATTTTCCACCTTAATTAAGTCGGCTTTGTTGACTTTACAAAGAGCCTTCCGGAAGTAATGAAATGAATGATTAATTGAGGGAGGTTTTTATTATGGCAGAGAAAGTCACTGTATTAGGCGCAGGTACAATGGGTCATGGAATTGCTCAGTTATACGCACAAGCAGGCTATAATGTATATATGTATGATATTAAAGACGAGTTTTTGGAAACTGCAATGACACGAATCTCTGATAACTTGGACATGTTAATCCAAGAAAATTCGATTACAGCATCTGTGAAAGAAAATACATTAAAACGAATATCTACATCTACTGATTTAAAAGAGGCCGTTAGCGAAACCCGATTTGTCACTGAAGCAGTATCTGAAAATCTAACCATTAAATTCGACTTATTTAAGCAGTTAGAGGAAGTCATAGAAGACGATACGATTATTGCATCCAATACATCTACGTTTTCCATTCAGCAACTATCAGAAGGCGTTCAAAAGACAGACCGTCTAATCATTACTCACTTCTTCAATCCAGCACATTTAGTTCCACTTGTAGAAGTCGTAAAAGGTCCAAAAACTTCACAAGATATCATTGATCGTACAGTAGAAGTTTTGAAAAATATCGGTAAGAAACCGATTGTCTTGAAAAAAGATATTCCCGGCCTAATTGCAAATCGCCTACAAGCTGCTTTAGTCCGTGAAGCATTCTTTCTTTTAGACAACGGTATTGCGGACGCAGAAGATATTGACTTAGCTATCACTGCTGGGCCTGGATTCAGATGGGCATTCATTGGACCATTAGAAACTGCAGATTTTGGTGGACTAGATATTTGGAAGAGCGTAGTTGAGAACCTGGCACCAGTTCTATCCAAAGAAGAGAAAGTCCCACTATTTGTTGAAGAAAAAGTTCAAAGTGGGAACCTCGGAACTAAAGCAGGTAATGGCTTATTCACTTATTCAGGTAACGATGAAGTTCAAAGAAGAATTAATGAACGTGATGTAAACTTCATTAGACTAGCTAATATTAAAAATAACAACAATAAATAATTTCGTCATCAGTGATTAAACTAAATCAAATATCTTGAAACAAAAATTAAAGGGAGCTGTCCTGTATACATACTCCCTTTTTAAGATTAAAAACTTATTTAACTTGATTGACGAACAATATGATCTGCTAGCCTTATAGCTAAAGCTACATTAGGGAGGACAGGGCCAGCTGCGGTCAGTGAAGGAAGAACACTGTTGTCAGCTACAAATAAACCTTTCACACCATGTATTTGACCGTGGCGATTTGTAGCTGAAGTATTTGGATCCTCACCCATTCTGCAAGTGGAAGCCTCGTGCATATCACTCCCTGGCGGACGAAGAGTTAGAGTTGAAGTATCTAAAGTAACGCCCATCGCAGCAGCAGATCGGATAATTCCTTGTTTGACTTGTTCAGCTACTTGACGGTCCTTATTACTTAATGAATATTGAACTTGTTGTAATGGTACACCAAATTCATCCTTTGCAGACGGATCAATGTACACTCTATTCTCAGCCCGAGGCTCAACCCTTCCAAAGGCAGCGTATGCGATCCCAAGAGTATCTTTTAGCACTTTGTCTTCAAATTGCTGGTACGAAAAATATTGGTCTGGACCCAATATTTGAATTTGATATGGAGACTCGCTTGTTTCAAATTTCAAAATAGATAAATTTCCAAGTTTATCAGAAAACTTACTCCGACTTATTGTTCCAACCGCGATGATGGACACATGCCCTGTTAAATATCGACCAATAGCAGGTCCCTGAATTCCAGAATTAAGCAATAAACGTGGAGTCTCTAAAGTACTTGCAGATACGACAACATTCTTTGCTCGAATAATATGAGCTTTCTTATCCTGGGAAAACACTTCTACTCCACTTGTTTTACCATTTTTAACAATTACTTGAGAGACAAAGGCATTTACAGCGAGATCATAGGGTCGATCAAAAAGGGCTGAAGCTAATGCATTGATAGAGCTGAACCAAGGGTTTGAATGGACTTCTCCTTGCCTGGAAGGTGTCATGTCAAAAGCAACTGGCATATCATTGGCTTCAAGTATTCCACCCGCATGGAGCCTCTTTAAAAGCGTATTTTGCATCGATGAACCTTTCGCATAATCGGTTGTAACATGCATTAATTTCTCGGCCATCCCTAGATATGCATTCAATTCCCGAGTGTTAATCGGCCATTTATTGAGCTCTTCTTGAATTGGCCGAGGAGTCGCCGCGTTCCAAAATAATGACCTTCCCCCAAGTGCATATACCATTCTCGCTCCCGGAAATTGAGGCAAACGCTCACCTATAACTGTTGAATTATCAGGAAGAAGTACATCTCTGGCAGTATTAACGTTTTGCGTGGGAATGTTTAAAGAATGGGAATGAAATAACTTATCTCCCATTTCAAGAATCCCAATTTTTTTTGCCCCTTTATTTTTCCACAGTTCACAAAGCCTTTGTAAGGTTGCTCCACCACCGGGGCCACTCCCCACAATGAGGACATCATAATTTGTCCCTGACATTTCCTCAAGTGTTTTTGTTGGAATCCAATTATTTTTATACTTCACCACGGGTACAACCACTCTCCCCTTCATAGACATCCTTTTAAGATATGCATGGACGTTTGTCCTATATGACAAGTTATATCGATTGCTATTTCGGAGCATTATCGGAGATGTACATAATCAAACAGCAAAAAATCGTCCGTTTAACTAAGCAATTAGTTAACAGACGATTTTCTTTATTGTTATTTTTTAATATATAAACTGGAACTTTATTTTGCTATTTTTTGTTTATGGACCCGCATATTATATTAAAGATAATAATGAACCCCCCATTGCTCCAGTAACTACAATGACCCAAGGCGGAAGCTTCCAAAAGGCAAGCATACTGAACAAAATTGCAGCTAAAGCAAAATCAATCGGTGCTAAGATTGAACTTGTCCATATCGGGAAATAAAAAGCAGAGATTAGTATCCCGATAACTGCAGCATTTACGCCCATTATTGCGCCTTTAATTTTAGGATTACTTCTTAAGCTATCCCAAAATGGTAATGCACCTAAAATTAGAAGGAAAGCAGGTAGGAATACTGCAAACGTCGCAACCAAACCACCCTGCCAACCTTTCATAACGGTTCCTAAATAAGCTGCAAATGTAAATAGCGGACCGGGTACCGCTTGTGTTGCACCATAGCCTGCTAAAAATGCTTCTTCGCTTATCCAGCCAGTTGGAACAAGTTCTTGTTCCAATAAAGGCAAAACGACATGACCGCCACCGAAAACTAAAGCACCCGATCGATAAAAACTATCGAACATAGCCACCCAGAAAGATCCAGTTACTTCTCTGATAACTGGTAAAAGAAATAACAATCCGAAAAACAACAGTAGACAAATCACCGAAATACTTTTAGCGATTGGAAATTTCGAACTAGCTTCTTCAATTTCATCATGTTGTTTAAACAATAAGAATCCAAAGAGTGCAGCTAGTAAAATCACACCTACTTGAGTAAAAGCTGTTTGCCAAAGAAGTGTACCGATTAGTGCAAATAGAGCAATGGCTTTTCTTTTTAAATCAGGCGTCAAATTTTTCGCCATACCTATAATGGCATGTGCAACTACCGCTACTGCCACAATTTTTAACCCATGAATCCATCCGGCATTTCCTACATCAAATCCAGTGAGCAGTAAAGCAAAAAGTATAAGTACTATAACTGAAGGGAGTGTAAATCCAATAAAAGATATAATTCCACCAAGTATTCCTGCTCGCATCACACCTATCCCGATTCCTACTTGGCTACTGGCCGGACCAGGTAAGAACTGAGCTAAAGCAACTAAATCCGCATAACTCTTTTCATCCATCCATTTTCTTCTTCGTACGTATTCTTCATGAAAATACCCTAAATGAGCGGTTGGTCCACCGAAAGAGGTCAAACCAAGTCGTGTTGAAACTAAGAATATTTCCAAAAGTGATTTGAATCCCCTGTTTGGGTTAGTTTTTTTCATCGTTAGCTCCTTATTGTTAGTCTTTTATTTCTATGTAGAGGTCATATGCTTACTTTCTAGCTTCTATTAGGACAAGTTTCCTTTATCAGTTGTTGAGTAATAATTTATCCTCCAAGCTGTTACTAAATAGCGGTTTCCAACAACATAAATATAGCATTCTAAATAGTATATTCCAGGTATAATCTAGATAATTTACAATCTCTTAACATGAATTTAATTCTAGACATTCGGTTTAAAACGCAAAAAAAGGATCACGTCATTATGACGGAACCCTTGATTGTCCAATATATTTTACTATTTACCTTGCAATCCTTTACCAATGTACTGATAAATTTCTGCATTTACATCGATTTGTAGATATTCCGCTTCGTTTAGACGGTTAGATATCGACATACATGAGCTCTGCTAGTTCATATTTCAAAAGCAGTAAAACTACCTGCTTCATCAAAACCATCAACTCGAACAACCTTGTCTGAAAATTGTTCCACTATTTTCATACTGCTTCCTAGCACTAGCGAAAGCACGTTGAAATTCTTTTCTTTTTTCTTTTTTTTGAATGCTAATAGAAATGAATCACTTAAAGTGTCTTCACCATCCGTAACAAAAACGATATCGGCTTGTTTAAACCGACTTTCGTTGATTACATTCATTGCTAGATCAAGCGGAAGTGCAAAATTCGTTCCTCCACCCAAAAAGGTCCGAGCCAAACCAACCATATCTGATCCTTTAATTTTCCCTTTCTCATATTTATGAATTTCTGCACGAGTAGAGAATAATATCAAACAAAAATCCCTTCGCTGCTTTCTCGCAATCGACATGAGGGCTAATATAAATCCTTTGGATTGTGTATCCAGTTTGTACATACTGCCTGACTGATCTAGACAAAGTACGATTGGGCCCTTCTCCAATACCTCACGCCCTTTCTGTTCATATTGCATGGTCTCACCTTCTACTAAGCGACGAAGAAAATCATTCTTCGATATTGGATGCATGTATAAGCAAAATTCCATCGGGAGTAACCTCTCGATTTCATTACCTAACGTAACTCCCCTTCTTCCCACAGACTCCCTATGTATGGTTTTCTGCTTTTTACGAGCTATCTGTTTGAATCTGCCTGCCCACTGCGCTATTTCTTTCATCTTTTTATCAGAAGTCATTTTTTCAGCTAATGCTAGTTGGTCGCGTAAAGGAACCTTTTTTAATTCTGCATCACCACTCCCTGCACTGCAGCCGCCAAGCAACGATTTCAGACTGTCTTTCACTTGTCTTGTTTCTTGCATGGCTTGAGCCAATGCATGTGAAAAGCTATGATTGTTTTTTTGAAGCATCTGCTGAAGTTTTTCATTAAGATTAGTCATCACTTCTGAAAAACTCTCTTCTGATTCCCGACTTCTACTTTCTATATCTGCTTGCCAATACTGCTTTTGAAGTTGCCTCTGCATTACGTAAGCTTCCTGCATCAGTTTTTGAAAATCGTCATCTTCCTCTTTTTGGTCAGCCAGCCATTGATTCGTCTGCTCTCCGAATTTCACCGTACCGATAGCTGACAACAAATCATCCAATCGGGTGAAACTTCGGTAGTGTACAAAGGATTCATCCACCATAATTCTTTCCATGAGTGTTTTATTCACCTTAAGAACACCATCTACGTCCCCTGCCAAAATTTCAGGTTTCATCTTATATAAGGAAGCCCAAATATCAGCAAGTAGCGGTTCGAACATTGGCAACGCACCTTCATTTCTAACCTTTTGAAGACCCAGAGACATGTCAAAAATTTCTTTGAAGCGTCTTTTATCGAATGCGTCTGTATTCAAGACTGAACGATTATCATTGTGACTTTTACGCCCCTTCACAAAGAACACTCCTTATCACATATTAAAAAAGGTGCCAGTAGACCCTCTCTTATCATTTTGAGGATCGAAATACCACGGTTCTAAAACACTATCTAGGATTTCATGTTCCATCGAGGTCACTTTATCAAATAAGAGGTCGATATCAGCTTTCCGACTTTGATTGTGACTTTGTAGGTTCTTCAAATCAGCCACTAAAGCTTTCATTTTTTGAGTTGCTTCCATTCCAGCTTCCGGTGAATGATCCTGCAGTATGGCGTAGAATACTTCATTTGCTTCCTTTTGTATGGAATGGAGGGCCTGAGTAACTATATCTTGTGAATGGTTGCGAATAATGGTAGACACGGTATCTTTTTGGTCCACCGTTTCCCAAAGGGCATTTTCAAGGATCACAATATCATCTATCCTTACTATTTGCCTTTGGTTTATCAACGCCTTCGCTTGAAGAACCGATAGCGATTGCTTAAACCGTCTGTCAGAAGGGCGTATCCCCTCGTCACGCAAATTATTTCGAATTTCCGAAAGTGTTTCATACACTTCATCCGGTATCGTAACCATATCCGTAAGAAACTGAAGTTGAATCAATTCTTCCATCGTCAAGGAGGGCATGACCTGATTTTGACCGCTCCCCTTCATCATAGAAACAAAATTCGTTTCATTGGCAATGTAATCTAGCTCGAATCGAAGTAGAAACCTGTCGAAAAGAGCTTCCAGCCCCTCTCCCTCTTCAGGATATTCATTTGAAGCTCCAATAACTGACATTAAAGGAACCTTTACTGGCGTTCCATTATTATAGAAGAGACGTTCATTGATAAGCGTCAGCAAACTATTCAAGATTGCCGAGTTTGCTTTGAATATTTCGTCAAGAAAAACTAAATTGGCTTCCGGCATTTTAGTTGCTGTATTCCTCTTGTAAACGCCTTGCTCAAGGTCTTTTAACGACAAAGGACCAAACAATTCTTCCGGTGTACTGAATCTCGTCAGCAACCACTGGAAGTATTCTGTTCCTTTAACGATTTTTGCTAACTCAAACGACAATGCGGATTTCGCAGTCCCGGCAGGTCCAATCATAAGCATATGCTGTCTAGAGAGCAGAGCGACAAGAATCCCCTCAACTTCTTTCTCTCGTTCGAAAAACTTTGTATTGAGTGCCTGTCTTATTTCCTCTAACTTTTTCAAATTAGTTATTGTCATTTTATATAACTCCTAACTTTGGAATGTAAAAAAATGAATTCGGCTTCTAACGCACAATGTTACGCTTTATTAACACTTGTCCCATTTCTCTCTGAAAGATTCCTTCTTTACATTACAGTTTGATGGATACACAATCATTTTAATCATCCGATTAACCTATTTTTATCATAGATGTCTTTGCATCAAATATTCTTTTAGGTAAAGTCATACCACTGTTGAACAGCTCGTTCAACAAATTGGGATAAATAAGTAAACTAGACTTCCCCTAATTTTCGCTCTCTCCAATAAATTATCCCGCTAAATATGGAAGGTAAGTATCATTAACCATGTCAATTAATCATTTTCAATCAAAAAAAAGAGAGGTAAGTATAAATACTTCCTCCCTTTTTCTTGAATATAATGATTAGGTTTTAAGTTGCTAGCGAACTTCCGGCACCCGAAGTCCGGATAGTGATTCAATTTTTCACGGCGCCTAATCGTCACCCTTTTTCTAACTTTAGGTTATCATTTGAGGCACCTGATAACCATCTGCCTTCCATTGAATAAAACTTATTCAAGGCAGTTGTTCAACATTATTATATGCATTGTAACTTGAATTATGCATGACTTTGGGTCGCTTTTCTAATTTCAGTAAATATTTTTGATTACTTAGCTTCCAATCAAAATAGCGCTAATTTCTCCTAAAAGAAATCAGCACTTCATTCGTCTGCTATAAGTCTCGTGACGCTTTTGGCGGTTGGCATACGTCACATTTACGTTGGTTATTATTATTAAATTTCGTAAATGTTTTTTCAAAGTTGCTACCACATGCACATTTAAATAGTAACTTTTGAGAAAAACCATGATATTCTGTCGTTAACAACTTACTCTCCGAATTTTTCTCAACAAACTCATTTATTTTACCGATCGTCCATCGTTTAATCATTCTCTAATACCTCCATATTTTATCGCTTAGCGGAGGCTTTTTTGGCATCCGTTCAATTATGAGTAAAAGTTATAATTATCCTAAGTTCCTCATTATAACATGAGCTGGCTCACAATCAAACAGATGGAAAGGGTCTTATTTAACTTACTTGACCCTTTAGTAGAATAGCACTTTCGATTCTTGTAAAAACCTACCCAAAAACGGAATGAATATTTTGAATATATTTTTAAAACAGACCTACTCGTATTATAAAAAAAGCATTCAATATTTTTCATCATCAATCGAATTTTATGCAACCCACTGAAACACAAAACGAAAGCTTTTTTGTTTCTATTTCATTTTATTTCAGCACTCCTTCAGGTTTTTTCAAACAAAAAAAGCCCATATCACCCTTAGTGAGAACAATCGGCTCTTAAAATATATATCACGTAAATAATACGTAAATATCCAATGTGCATGTTACAATTTTATGAAGAAATATTTGAATTATCATAACAAGTCTCTAGACCCGAGAAAATAGACTTCACCTTATTTTGTCGTATATAATAAAATAAAGTCGAAATTTGCAGGTGATTTAGTTGGACGATATCGTAATAACAGGGTATGGCATTAAAGCTCCTGGCGTTGATGATAAACTTAGTTTTTTAAATGTATTGGATAAAGGTATTTGTACACAGAGCCTTTTAAAAAATGATAATCAGCCTCATACTAATATCGTTGCGGGTATAATAGAGGACAGTTTTTTAGAGATAAATGGGAAAAACCACAAACGATATCCGCGTTCTGTAAGAATGGCGATTGCTGCTGCAATGGATGCATCTAAAATGTCGAATTTAGATTATTTTAAGCCACACCGTGTTGCTGTAATTATGGGAACAGCTGCTGGCGCAATTCTTGAAATTGAACAATACGCTGCTGCGGGTCTTGATTTGAAAATTTTCCCAATTCATGGCGTTTCAATTGTTGACACACACACTCTTTCTGTATCTGTTGCTGAAGCATTAGGAACGCGCGGACCTACCTTCACATTAACAACAGGATGTACCGCCAGTATTGATGCGGTTTTGATGGGTAAACTCTTGCTTGAGAATGGGACTGTAGATGCTTGCATAGTTGGAGGAACAGATGCCCCTTTAGGCCAATGGACAATCAATGGCTTTAAAAAGATAAGATCACTCTCAACCGAGCCGACTATCGAACAAGCTGGAGTCCCATTTTCAACGGAGCATCGCGGCTTTGTTTTAGCCGAGGGGGCTGGTGTAATCGTTCTAGAGCGGAGACAATCTGCACAAGCGCGCGGACAAAGAATATGCGGTAAAATTGAACGCGTCATTTCAAGAAATGAAGGGAAAAAACTATTAAGCTCTGATGAAACTGGTAGACATATGCTCGAAGTTTTTCAAGAAGCCGTTGGAAATACTAAACCAAGCTATGTGAACAGTCAGGCACTTGGTATAAAAACTAATGATCAGATAGAGCGATTTATCCTTACGGAAACCTTTGGTACGGACGTTCCAATCACTTCAATAAAAGGAATGATTGGACATACATTTGGTGCAATGGGAGCAATGCAAATCATTTCATCCCTGCTTTCAATGGAATATGGATTTATTCCTCCTACAATTAAAACAAATGGGAATGGATTTGAAGACGTACCGATTGTTTATCAAACTAGATATCAAGCTGTAGAGTCCGTATGTATAACTACCCATGGGAGTAGCGGGAATAATGCTTGTCTATTATTGACACATGCATAGGAGGCTCATTATATGTTTTTTCTTTTTTTAATTTTGCTAACTTGTATCCCCTTATGTATTGGAATTACGATACTTGTTTTATTCAAAAATAATAATCTATCAAAAATCATTTTTATATTTCTCCTCTTAGCCTCATTCTGGCAATTTGATGTTGCATTCTTATATTCGTATGATTTGTTCAAAAAAGAGACTATTGAATTCTTTTTCAAACTCTTTCGATTTGGCTCTATCATGATAACGCCTACGCTTTTCTATGTAGGGTATACAATTGTTCAAGAGATGTTATCAAATGACTTGAAAAAAAAGTGGCGTTTTTTTGTAAATCGTACTACCGTCCTATTATTCTATGGATTGTCTTTTCTAGTATACATAAGCGGATGGAGCGATAAAGGGATTAGTGGATTAGAACTTGTAAATTATGGTTCTAATATGTTTTACTTCCCTATTTACGGAGAACTATCATGGTTTTATAATTCCAATGTTCTTCTTTTTATAGTTAGTATGATTATCTGTTTTTTAATTAGTTTACATGTTCAAGATAAGAGTGTGCGATCATTTTTAGTTTACTTTAATATCATTACCTCAATTGCATACGCAATTGGCATCTTAAATATGTTCCCTTCGACAAGATTGTACCCAAGTTCGATTGCGATCTTGGTCTTTGCTATTTCTCTATTAATTCTTACGAGCCGAATGTATCTAGAATTAGTAAACAATATGAATAAAAAACTATCTGATCAAAAGAAGTTTCTATTCCAAGTCATAGATTTAAACCCAAACTATATTTATGCTCTCGACGAAAGTGATCGATATACACTTGTGAATCAATCATATGCACAGTTAATGGGCATGAGAATTCAAGATATGATTGGGAAAACAGACTATGACATACATCATGATACACGTGTAGTGAAACAAAACGTCAATCAAGAAAAGAATATGCACAAACATTCGGAAAAACTCTTCATTAGAGAAGAAGCCGTAACAGCCAATTCAGGAGATACCATCTGGTTACAAACTGTTAAAATACCAATAAACACCAATGATAGTTCAGTGCTACTTGCTGTATCTACAGACATTACGGAACGAATAAAATATGAAGATACGATCAAGCTCCAAGCAAATCATGATGCTTTAACAGGATTACCGAATCGAAGAATGTTTAATGAGAACTTAACTAACCTTTTAGAAAAAGCTAAAACCGAGACAAGTCAGAATGCAATAATGTTTCTTGATTTAGATCGATTTAAATACATCAATGACACACTTGGACATGACGTCGGTGATCTCTTATTAATAGAAGTATCAAGACGTATTGAAAACTTAATAAAGAAAAAACATAATTCTGCAGGGTTTTATCGTCTCGGTGGCGATGAATTCACCATTTTACTTCCTCATTATAAGGCGAAAGATAGTGAAGACTTTGCCAAGGAATTATTGGGAGAATTCAGAAACAGCTTTTTAATCGACGGTAGCAATTACCACATTACTCCAAGCATTGGAATTAGCCTCTTTCCAAATGATGGGGATGACGCTAATACATTAATAAAACATGCAGATACCGCAATGTACTATGTGAAAGATAGAGGGAAAAATAACTATCAATTGTTTACATCGGAAATGCATCAAGTTTTTTACAGAAAAATGATGATTGAAAAACAATTAAGAACCGCTCTAGATAATGAAGAATTTGAACTTTATTATCAGCCTATTATGGATTTGGAAACAAATGAAATCATGGGAATGGAATCTCTTATACGTTGGAATAACAAAACACTTGGACAAGTTACACCTGATGAATTTATTTCAATTGCAGAAGAGACAGGAATGATTATTCCAATAGGCCACTGGGTACTGAATACAGCAATTGAACAAAATGCTCTTTGGCAAAAAGAAGCATGCAAGCCATTAAGAGTAGGTATCAATGTATCTGTCAGGCAATTAATCGATCCAAACTTTCTAGAGAAGGTGAAAAACGCAATTGAGAACAATGCACTTGATGCGACCTATATCGTGTTAGAGATTACTGAAAGTATTGCGATGTATGCAGAGGCGATGAGTGAAAAGTTAGATGCATTAAAAGAACTTGGTATAAGTCTATCCATGGATGACTTTGGAACAGGATACTCATCACTCGCCTATCTGAATAAATATCCACTTGATTCATTGAAAATCGATAAATCATTTGTTATTGGAATGAATCGAGACGATGAGAACAAAGCCATTGTAAAAACGATTATAGCCGTAGCAAAAGAACTCGATTTGAAAGTCATAGCTGAAGGTGTAGAAGGACAAGAAGAATATCAATTCTTAAATGAGATTGGCTGTGATTACGCTCAAGGCTATTACTTCAGCCCACCACTCCCTGCAATCGATTTCAAAGAAAAATGGCTTACATCGGGCGACTGACCCATTGGAATGCTAACGATACATTTTTGACATGAAACACTTGTAAATGGTTTTATATCAACGTAAAAATGACTATCCAATCGATATACAATTGGATAGTCATTTTTATTTTTCCCTCGGCATAGGAATTGGTGAGGCCTTGAAGTTATCGTACCTTTTCCTTTTCCTATTGCTTTTTGTTAACTATAAAGCTTTTACTAGTAGATTATTTTTCTCTAGTTCCTTTAAGTGTACAAGTTAGATGCGATAGTATCAAAACGTGAGCTACACCGTCTAAAACAACCTGTTGGTAAACATTATATCTTTGGCAAAGGTCTAAAAATTGAAACTAAACGACCAGTCTCCGGTACAATTCCGTCAACTGGTCGTATAATTAAATGTTTTCTTATTTTTTTCAAAAGTTGTAGGCAGCTCCATGTTCCACAATGCTTTTTGTATTAAGTAGATATTCTATCTTCATTAACGCTTACTCTTACTGTTTGATTGTAATATTCGTTAATTCAGAGTAGAAGTCAAAGCTATGCGCGCCACCCTCACGCCCTAAACCGCTCTGTTTCATACCGCCGAATGGTGTACGTAGATTACGTAAGAACCAAGTGTTAATCCAGACCATACCAACTTCAATTTGTGTCGATACTCGGGTAGCACGTTTAATATCAGAGGTCCAAACACTAGCACTTAGTCCATAGGGTGTATCATTCACTTGCTTCAATACTTCTTCTTCGGTATCGAATGGGATTACCGTTACGACTGGGCCAAAAATTTCCTCACGTACACATCGTGAATCTTTTCCTAACCCTGAAATGATTGTTGGCTCTACGAAAAACCCTTTTTCCAATCCTTCAGGAGTTTTCCCACCAGTTAAGAATGTGCCCCCCTCTTCCTTGGCAATTTCTAAATAGCTTACTACTTTTTCAAAATGTTCTTCACTTACCAATGCCCCAACTTTTGTATCTGGATCAAATGGATCGCCTACTTTTAATTCCTTGGTTCTTGCTACAAATTTCTCTATGAATTCATCGTAAATAGGTCGCTCAATATGAACCTCCCACGACTGAAGTCACGGGTTTCAGGGGGTTGGTGCTATCGCACATTGACCACTTGAGGCTGGGAACACACAGCCGCTATACCGTTAGCGAATGCTTTCGGCACTACTTTTCTTAGGATGTTTGCTGCACCATTCACATCCGCATTTATTAAAAAATTATTTTTAGTACGGTAAATACCGCGTTTTAATCTTTTCCCACTGAATATTTGTTTGACATTATTCCCCGATTTGTAGGTTGGAATAATGTCATCATCTAGAAAACTAGCCTGCGATGTGTAGCTTTCTTCAGTTAGAATTACTGAAATACCCTCGGCATTCGCTTTGTAAGTAATTAATTCTATTAACAATGAGTGAGGTACTTGAACGAAATTTTGATTATTTCTTTTCCCTAATTCGATTTTTTGTTTCCAACCCACATTTTTACCGATGATAATCGTATCAATGTTATTTTCCACCGCTATTTTCACGATATTGAAACTAACTTTATGGAAAAAGTCTTTGATTTGTCTGTGTCTTGCGGAATCTAATTTCACTAACTTCTTGGAATGGAAGTTCCCTTCTTTTGATTTTTTCCCGTTACGAAGAGCCGCGTAGTAGTAAGCGCGCATTTTGTTGAACCACTGATTGATAGATTTAACTTTACCACCTTTAAAAAGGACCGGAACATTTTCTGTATTAAAAACTAGTGCCGCAACGTTATCGAGTCCTAAATCAATGCTCATGCATCGTTCCGTTTTGTCGGATATTTGTTTTTCCAACTCGATTAAGAACACTAATTCAACAGTAAAACAATTGTGCTTGGGTATGATTCTCACTTGTTGAAACCTACCGTTGAAATTTGCTAACTTACCAATATTTATTTTTCTTTTAGTTTTTGGGAAGCTTAGATATTTACCATCTTTAATTTTGCAAATTTGATTCGATAGGGTTGATTCTTTTCTGCTTCCTTTTGGTAGGTAACCAGGAATAGAAGGTCTTCCTGTATATTTCCCTGGATTCTTTTTGAAGTCTTTCAAACTTGCGAAAAAACTAGTCCAATTTTGCACGACATTTCTAATAACCTGTTGATTTATCTGACCTGGCAACGAATAATAATCCTTTTGTTTAATCGTCTTAAGCAAACAATCAAGAAAATTATAACCTAAGAAGGACTTTTCTTTTGAAGGCAGCTCAAATAGATTTACCTTTATTTCTTTATGTTCGTCTCTTGGTTTCATTTGTTCTTTTTCTAATTTCTTGCTATACGCTTTTTGTTGATTTACATTCATTCCATCAATGTTATCAAGGATTGTGTTCATTACTTCTTGTTGTAAAGGTTGTAATACTCCTTCGTTTTTTAAAGCAGTATAAACTTGCCTGATAAAGAAGTTTGTCTTGTTATATAGGTTATTACTATTTAGACAAAGTTCATCGAAATAGGTATACATTTTATGGCCATTTTTAATGTTGATTTGAAAAGTTCGATATTCCTTATTCGGCTCCATAGTTTGTCACCTACCTCCTTTAAGAATATTATATAAAATGGAACATATGTTCTTATAATGATAGCACTTTAGAACAAAAAAAGAAAGCCAATTCATCCCGCGACTGAAGTCACGGGTGTTCTTGGCTTAATCATAAACAAACCTCTCCCTGATTAATAAAAATATAACCGATCAGTTATATAATTTACTTAGAGTAAATGTATACATCAAGCATCTTTCGCTGATATAATTATAAATTATATCGTTCCTTTATACGGAACAAAAATATTGGAGGGTAAAAAGCCATGTCAGAAAATAAAGGTAGTCCACAAATTCTAACTTCTGTCAGAAATGCACTACGTATACTCAAAAGTTTTTCAACCTTTGAACCGACGAAAAGAGTTAACGAGCTTTCCAAATCCTTAGGTTTAGGAAAAAGCACCGTAAGTAGACTACTTTCAACGCTTGCTAGTGAAGGTTTCGTAACAAAAGACGAGAAGACCAATGCTTACCGTTTAGGGTTATCCGTTCTCACCTTGGGTGGAATTATCACAAATGATTTAGAGATTCATAAGGAGGCCACACCTGTTCTGTCCAAATTAGTTAATGATACGGGTGAAACAGCGCATTTAGCCATATTAGATGAACTTGAAACGATTTATATTCATAAGGAAGAGTGCAATCATCCTGTTCGCATCCTGACTCATCTTGGCAGAAGAAATCCGTCCTATTGTACAAGTTCAGGTAAGGTCCTACTTGCTTTTAGTGAATCCAACATTGTAGAAAAAGTGATTGAAGAAGGACTGGTTGCCCATATGAATAACACCCTTACGAATCCCGATCAATTACGAAACGAGCTTGAAACCATTCGCCAGCAGGGATTTGCAGTCAGTACAGAGGAGCTAACGGAGGGAACGAGATCGGTTGCAGCCCCAATCCGTGACTATACTGGCCAGATTGTGAGTGCCGTTGCTGTAGTCGGTCCCATCCAACGAATGACAGACGATAAAATCAATCAAATTGCTAAAAAAGTGATGGAAGCAGGGAATGAAGCATCGGAACGACTTGGGTATGATGAACGGTATTTCAAACATTTACGGAGCTGATTTTGGGGTGTGATTGGATAGAGGCTTGTTATGTAGCAAATACACTTTACCTACTGGATGTAAGTCCATCAAAAACTTTAACTTTTACATGGTATTCAGCACTCCCTAAAACGAGAGAATGGAAAAGTTGAAATCGATAACAGCACACAAAAAGAATTTTGTATTATAAAATCACGCAGGAAATAGAATTATACCGATTTTCAAGCTCACTTGTCCCTTAAGCATATACCTTATATGGTTTTAACGGAAAATTTGAGTAAATAGTAAAAAAACCAATATTTAAGAAAATGGTCATAAACAAAAAAACGCACCCGGAGCGCTAAGCTGACAGGTGCGGCAATTCATTGGTGGAACTCATCATGTTTTCTCAGGCAATCCAATCCTCTTTCGGAATATCATGCGCTTCTCTCTTCATATAATAACGGCCTTTTGTCGCTATTCCCAGGATGACGGTCAGAATTGCCGCCAAAAATGCTGCGAAAAACGCTGCCGTACTTTGGAGGAATGTGCCCATATAGCCGAGCGCCGCAATCGTCCCCAGTACAGTAGGCACGGTCAACGCTACAACACCGACCGGATTCCATTTATACAAATTTTTCTGTCTTGATTCATAATAACCTGGTCCGATTTTAAGCCATTTCTTAAGAATCAGTGCATCTGTTACTAGAATCGACGCCCAACTCATTAATGCGACGCCTTGGAAAGTCATTGCCATACCGAGATGGTCGACAATACCGCCGAGCATCAGGATCATTGCAGCAACTGCAGCCACCACGACCCAAAAGCGACGCCCAGGCTTAAAGCCGAACATGTTTTCAAAAAAGTTCGACAGGGACAGCGAGCTGCTGTAAATATTGGTAATGTTGATGCGAATTTGTGTGAGCACTGTAAACAGCACACCGCCGAGCCCTAACAGGACAACGATGTAAACACCCGGGTTTGCTTCGCCAAGTGTGACACCGAACCAAATACCGAGGCCGCCCATCACGCCAAAACAAAATATTTGCGGAATAAAACCGATGGCGATTGAACCGATTTTTAAATCTTTCGGTTTCAGGAAACGCGCGTAATCCGAGGCGATTAACGCGGTTAGCCCCATTATGCCGTGCTGCATTCCTATACATAACAGCAATGCGGCTCCGCCGATTTGGACGCCTTCAGGAATATAGGTCCAAAAATTGCCCGCGTATTGCGACGGGTAGTTGGACGCAACGACAATCGCTGCAATCAGAAAGATGAAAAAAATGGGCAATGACCATTTCTGTAGTTTGTCCAATTGTTTAATGCCAAACCAGTTTAATGGAATGACCAATGAACCAAAGACGACAATTAAGAGCCATACAGGGATGGCGGGGAAATATGCATGGACCGCAGTGACTAGAATCATGCCTTCAAATGCACAATACATGATAAAATTCGATGCGTAGATTAATGAGGTTAACGAGGCCCCGATGTAACCGAATCCTCCGCGGGATAATAAATTGACATTCATGCCGGATTTTGCCGACAAATAAACGATGATGCTTCCAAGGATTCCTGCGACAATAATAGCGTAGATTGCCGAGATGATGGCATTGGCCGCTCCAAATTTCAGTGCCAGGACGCTTCCCGTCTGGAAATAGAATATGGCAGTTGCAATGCCGAATGTGATATTGGTGATACTTAGCCATCCCATTTTACGTTCTTCACGTGGGACTCGGTCAAATGTATAGTCACCAGTTTTTTCTTCTTTGGGGCTTAAGCCTTTTTCTTCTAAATCTAGATCTGCGGATATATCAGATCGCATTCAATCAAGTCCTTTCAGTATTCATTTGTAGTTTATCTTTGTCAAAGGGAACGTTAGAAAGGGTTGGACTGCATGTCTTATCGGGGAAAAGACAGTTTGCAAGCTACGGGGACATCAAGATTCTGTTGATTCACCTGAGACAAAAAAAGATGTGATTGCTTCCACCCAGATGACTACTGGAGCGGATAAAATCACTCTACTTTCAATTTTATCATAATTTAATTTTAATATACGAATTCTACCTCCGACTCATTCCAAATACCTATGTTAATTTCGTTCACAATTCAGTTAATAATACCTGTCAAAGGCTCATTCTAATAAGTTGAATCTAATTAACGATTTCAGCAAAATAGTTAACACTGATTATCCACATGAGATACTCATCTTTCGGATAGGTAATTTTCTATCTATTTTAGACAACTTAATCTGTCGGAACAAATTCTCATTGATTTTGCATGGTCTATTAGTTTTTTTATATTCAGTTTTCGTCTATTCAATGTGTATAATATGTAAAAATCTTTTCAAAACATGCATTACTCCAACCACATACTTTAACGAATTACGGTAAGCCATTCTCGGAGCTTTTAATTGTCTTGTCCATCTCCCCCCTCTATTTCATGTATATAAAAACACCGACTGATATTCCCGTCGGTGCATGTTGTACTTACATATTAATAGCTGCTGAGCTTCGGTTATTCTAGTAGGATTACCTGGTTTGTAACCTCAACTAAACAAATTCATTTTTCTCCATGACGCGGATTCGTGTTTAATCGGTTCGGATCTTTTACCTTCATTCAATTTCAGATATCCCTATATCTATCTACAACAGTATTTTTCATTTTTCTGATTTCTGCAAGAGCTTGACCGATACGAGTGCTAGACATACTAAATTAATTGATGAATCTATACGAAAAATACAGTACTAATGGTGTTAACCCGGTCGATTAGGTATTGCTTTACTTGCCTAATCGTTTTTATTTTTTGGTATTTTTCTGAATTCACCTAGTGAATTATTCATTCTATTTTCCGCTTCTCCCATCATACTATTTAGTAAATCTTTAACAGTCGGAATGTTTTCGATCAATCCGGAAATTTGGCCGCTATTGATAAAACCATTTTCCATATCGCCTTCAATTGCACCTTTAACATGTTGTTTTTCCGACGTCATATCACCATATTGCTCAATTGTCATTCCTGATTTCTCCAACTCATTAAGTTTCAAAGCATAAGGTGTCTTTAATACCCGCCTCAGCATTCCAACACTACGTCCAATAAGTAACGTTTCTGTATCACTTGCTTTCACAAGGTTCTGCTTGTACGTGTCATGGAACGGCGCCTCCTTCGTCGCGATTAAACGCGTACCAATCTGCACACCACTTGCGCCTAACATTAGCGCAGCTGCCAATCCTTTTCCATCACCGATTCCACCCGCAGCAATTACCGGTACTTTAACACTTTTCACTATTTGCGGTATTAGCGTGAATGTCGTCAGCTCCAAAGTTGAGTTGATGCCAGCTGCTTCAAATCCCTCTGCCACTAATATATCCGCCCCGGCCGCTTCCGCTTTTTGGGCATGCTTCACTGAAGCTACGAGGGCAATGACTATCACACCCCGTTTATGTAGTTCTGGAATATAGGGCGCTGGATTTCCTGCCGATAGCGAAACAACAGCAATGTTATGTTTGGATACAAGGTTAATAAGTTCCTTTACATATGGTGAAACATTGATTGCGATATTGATTGCGAAATTTTTATCCGTTAGTTTTTTTGTTTCAACTATTATTTCTTCTACTTCTTCCGGAGTCATTGTTCCGCATCCTATTGTACCTAGACCCCCAGCCTCTGAAACAGCTGCCGTCAGTTGTGCATTACTAATGTTGCCCATTCCACCTTGAATAATCGGAAAATCAATCTGAAGCATTTCACAAACGTATATCATTTTTCATCCACTCCTATGTAAATATGTTATAGTATATGGAGTTAAAAAACAATTATGATACTTTAAAAAATGGGGGTAATATTTATGATAATTACGTATAAAGGGAAAAAACCAGTTCTCGATCCAACAGTTTTCGTCGCACCAGGTGCTAAAGTTATCGGGGAAGTTCAGGTTGGGCTAGAATCTACCATTTGGTTTAATACAGTCCTACGAGGGGATGAAGGGTCTATTACAATAGGCAATAGATGTAGCATTCAGGACAATTCAACAATCCATTTATATGAGGGCGCTCCAGTTATTATAGATGACGAAGTGACCGTTGGACATAATGTAATCCTGCATGGCTGCAACGTTGGAAAACGGTCAATAATTGGCATGGGATCTACAATTCTAGACCATGCCGAAATTGGTGAAGAGTGTATTATTGGCGCGAATACATTAATCCCACCCGGAAAGAAAATACCTCCGCGCTCACTGGTTGTCGGTTCTCCCGGGAAAGTAGTAAGGGAATTGAACGAAAAAGATTTCGAAATTATTCAACTGTCGATTGATTCATATGTTCAAAAAGGCTATGAATACCGAGAGATTTTCAAAAACAGTGAAAATGAGTAAAAAAACTGGGTAGCCTTTAGGCACCCAGTTTTTTTTATGAAGATAATTGTCGATAGTTATTAGTCAATAATGAGTGGGTGGTCATCTGCATCATAAGATTTATCTTTCCTGCGCATGTCATTATCTTCTTGAAATACATCTTCGAAAAATTGGTTAGCCGATTGGGCCAATAGCTTATAATATTGTTCAAACAAATGAGCGGCATGATTACCGTTCCATATTTCCGGAAGCAACTCTTTCGGTAGCCCAGGATCTATAAAAAGGAACTTACGATATTCATGGACAAGGTTTGTCCTCTCTACGAAGCACTCTGCATTCGTCATTTGCCCATTATTTATTAGGCTTTGATGAACAATATACTTATTGCTGTACGTCGAAATGAATTCCTGATACTTCCCTTCAATTTCTGAAAGTGGCCAGCTTTTTTCAACAAGCGCTCTGTCTGCTTGCGGTCCTTTATATTCGGATAGGAATAAATCCACGTAAGCTTGGATGTTATATTTATCAATGAGTAGTCTTACTTCTACCCCAAGGTCATTCGGTGTAATCCAGCAACCATTTGAAAAGCTCCCTAGTCCACTCCATAAAAGTTCCTTACGCAGTTCATCACGAATCTGTCTTTTTTCTTCCGGAATCGCGTACATCAATATACGCCATTTCCCATCCCATTCGTGTGGCATCAATTTAAATATTCGGGCAGCTGCCTCTTCAATTCGTATTTCTCCACGAGGTGTCAAGAAATAATAGCTTTTATTCCCTTTTTTTTCCGAATTAAGCCATCCTTGCTTCATCATTCTGGAAACGGCAACTCGAACGGATTGTTCATTATGTCCAAACTCTTTCAGTAATCTAATCAGGCTACCAATCCAGATATTATTTCCGTAATGACGAATATAATCTCCATATATCGTAAAAATCATTGATTGTGCATTCGCCAATTAACCTCACTCTTTCTTTTTCGAACATAAAAATGTAATATGATTTTTCCTATTCCCATTATATCGTTTTATCAATAAAAGAAAACTTATTTACCCAAAAATAGCGGACTTCTTTTTTCACTGAATGCAAGGAGAGCTTCCGTTCGATCTTCGGTCGGGATTATTAATTCGTAGGCTTTCGATTCAATTGCAAGTCCCGTCTGCAAATCCGTGTTCATCCCTTGTGTAATTGCATACTTCGCTTGCCTAATTGCAACCGGACCATTTTTCATCATATCGTAAGCTAGTTGTTCACAAGCTGCAAGAAGTTCTTCCTTTTTCACAACTTTCAAAATAATACCGAGCCCTAGAGCTTCTTCTGCAGTAATTCTTCTTGCAGTGAAGATTAACTCTTTCGCTTTCATTTCTCCTACAAGTCTTGGAAGGCGTTGCGTCCCGCCAGCACCTGGAATAATGGCCCAGCTCGTTTCAGTCAGCCCCATTTTCACACCCTCGACCGCTATTGAAAAGTCACATGATAACATCAACTCAAAACCGCCGCCAAGTGCATAGCCGTTCACTGCAGCAATTGTCGGCTGTGGCAGACTCGCAATGCTGTTGAACGCATCTCTAATTGCTTTGACGTTTCTCCTAACCTCTGTTTCATTTAGTGTCTTACGTTCTTTCAAATCAGCGCCTGCACTAAATGATTTTTCACCTGCTCCAGTAAAAATAACCACTTTCACCTCTTGATCTAACGAAATAGAATCCGTTACCTCTTGAAGCTGATGTAGTGTTTCGTAATTAAAGCAATTCAATGCTTCTTCACGGTTAACAGTCACATATGCAATATTGTATTCTTTTTTATATAAAATAGTTGTCATTTTTCCATCTCCTTTATAATAAACAAAAGCGCAAGCGCCAGGTCGAGGGCGACAGGCATAAGACAGACCGGCGAAAAGGCGTTCTTTGCCTCGCAAACCGGTATGACTTAAGATCCGAGCACTTAGGCGCTGGAGTCTAGACCTGAAAAATCACCTTCCGCAGGTTATCCACAGTACGAGATTTTATCATTTCCTAGTGTAAAAAAACTGTCCAACTCCTGCCGTAGCTCATCCTTTCCTTTTCAAGAAGAGCACCGGCCCTTGAAGGACAGCTATTTTCAACTAATTATTCCGTTACATTCTCAATAATTGCCGCAATTCCCTGGCCTACCCCGATACACATCGTTGCTAGTCCATATTTAACGTCCTGTTTTTTCATTTCATATAAAAGTGTAGTAAGAATTCTGGCCCCACTAGCACCTAATGGATGTCCAAATGCGATTGCGCCACCATTGACGTTTACTTTTTTATCGTCTAGTTCTAACTGGCGTATACACTCAAGCGATTGAGAAGCAAAAGCCTCATTTAATTCAACAAGTCCAATATCATTTGTTGTCAGCCCTGCTCGTTCCAATGCTTTTCTTGAAGCATATATCGGACCAAGCCCCATTACAGCAGGTTCAAGTCCCGCTGTTGCCCCAATAACATATTTAGCTAGCGGCTTAAGGTTTAGTTCTTTCGCTTTCTCAGCACTCATAAGAAGCAAAGCAGACGCACCGTCATTGACACCCGAAGCGTTGCCTGCTGTAACGGTGCCACCTTCAAATATCGGTTTCAGTTTACTTAGCTTTTCAAGCGTCGTGTCCGCCCTTGGATGTTCATCCCGATCCACAGTGATTTCGTTACCTTTCCGATCTTTATAGACAACCGGAACAATTTCTTCAGCGAAACGATTTTCTTCCATTGCTCTTTTCGCACGTTGTTGGCTTTCATAAGCAAATAAATCCTGATTTTCTCGCGTTATCGCATATCGTTGTGCGACGTTTTCAGCTGTCTGCGGCATTGAATCTACGCCATACATTTCTTTCAGCTTATTATTCGTAAAGCGCCAACCGATTGTTGTATCTTGTAGTTCCATATTGCCACGTGGAAATGCTTTATCAGGTTTTGACATGACAAGGGGTGCACGCGTCATGCTTTCTGTTCCGCCGGCAATGTAAATATCGCCATCACCAACCGCGATTGCTCTTGCAGCGAAAATGACAGCATCAAGCCCTGAACCACAAAGACGGTTAATCGTCGTGCCCGCCACTTCGACAGGAAGATCCGCTAACAAGCCGGACATTCGAGCTACATTACGGTTATCTTCCCCAGCTTGATTAGCGTTTCCGAATATAACTTCTTCAATTTTCTCTGTCGGCAGGTTGGGATTCCGTTCGACTAGTGCCTTAATAACAACCGCTCCCAAATCATCCGGACGTACGTCTTTCAACGCGCCATTATATCTACCGATGGGTGTACGGACAGCATCTACTATGACTACTTCTCTCATTTCGTAACCACCTCTTCTACAATTGTATAGTCGTATACGCCTTTACCACTTTTTCGACCAAGGCGGCCCGCTTTTACATATTGCTCCAATAGAGGCGCGGGGCGGTACTTCTCTCCAAGCTTTTCGTGTAAATATTTCAAGTTATTCAGACGCGCATCAAGTCCAACCAAATCCACGAGTTCAAATGGTCCCATGGGGTAATTTAAACCAAGCTTAATTGCTTTATCAATTTCTTCTGGTGTTCCAAGCCCTTCTTGTAGCATGTAAAATGCTTCGTTACCTACTAGTGCACTAATTCGGCTTGTGACGAACCCCGGAAATTCATTAATAACAACAGTTTCTTTGCCCATATTCACGGCTACTTGTCTGATAATATCCGCCGTTTCATCACTTGTTTCCAAACCGCGAACAATTTCAACAAGTGGCATTTTATGTACAGGATTGAAAAAGTGCATTGCGATTGTTTTTTCTGGACGTTTACCGAAAGAAGCAATTTCTGTCGGACTCATCGTCGATGTATTCGTTGCAAAATAACACTCTTTTGAAGCGTGTTCTTCTATTTCTTCAAACACTTGTTTTTTAATCGATGCTAGTTCAGGTACGGCTTCAATAATTAAATCCGCGTTTCCTGCAACTTTTGCAAGATTGTTTTCATAGCTTAAATTTTGGCGCGCCTTTTCAGCTGTATCCGCTGAGATTTTTCCATACTTAAGTCCTTTTTCAAAAATAACTTCAATTTCATTCTTTGCATTTTGAAGTGCAGTCTCGTTAATATCAACAATCGTAACTGAATACCCACCAAGTGCTCCAACATAGGCAATCCCTCTACCCATCACGCCGGAACCGACAACAACTATACGATTAATCATCAGTACCCTCCTTTTTATGATGAAAGAATACGGACAAGAGATAACACATCCCTGTCCGTCATTTTTTATAGATCATTATAAGTTTTCAATATGGAACAATGTCTAGCTCCAGGCGCAAGCCGCTCGGGTCATAAGCAATCAAGCTATGTAGCAAAGTACGCCACGTCGCTGGATTGACTTATGCCTGTCGCGGCTATACTACGCCTTGCGCTTTTATTGTCTAGCTTCAGGCGCAAGCCCGCTCGGGTCATAAGCAATCAAGCTATGTGGCAAAGTGCGCCACGTCGCTGGATTGACTTATGCCTGTCGCGGCTAAACTGCGCCTTGCGCTTTTCAATTATAGTCCGAATGGATTTACTGGACGGCTGCCGAAGTACGACATGATGCTTTTCGTTTCAGTGTAAAGATCAAGCGATCCGACTGATAGTTCACGGCCAAATCCGGATTGTTTATAGCCACCGAATGGTGTACCTGGGAATGCAGAGAATGGTGTATTAATCATAACGATTCCCGCTTGAATTTGATTTGCAACACGTGTTGTAGTTGCATCATTTGTTGACCAAATAGAAGAAGCTAGACCAAATTCTGAGTCATTCGCTAATGCAATTGCCTCTTTTTCGGTTTTAAACTTCGATACTACAACAACTGGTCCGAAGATTTCTTCACGCACAACCTTCATTTCTTGTGTTACGTTCCCAATAATTGTCGGCGCATACCAATACCCGTTTTCAAAGCCTTCTGGTTTCAATTCTTTCCCACCAGTAAGGATTTCCGCACCTTCATCAATCGCAGATTGAACATACATTTTCACTGTGTCCAACTGTCCTTGATCGATAACCGCGCCCATATGTGTTCCTTTATCAAATGGATCTCCAATTGCTAGTTTTTCTGTTTTAGCAATAAACTTCTCAACGAACTCATCGTACACATTTTCATGAATATAGATACGCGTACGTGCATCACAAGATTGACCTGTGTTATTGAATGCACCATAGAGTGAACCATCAACGGCCGCCTCAATGTCTGCATCTTCAAAAACAAGGCTTGGAGATTTCCCACCAAGTTCTAGTGTTACGCGTTTTACAGTTCCTGCTGCTCTTGCCATAATGTCTTTTCCGATTGGTGTAGAACCCGTGAACGCAACTTTATTCACTAAATCATGTTCTACCAAGTAGTTACCAATTTCAGAACCAGATCCTGGTAAAATGTTAACAACGCCGGCTGGAACGCCTGCTTCGAAACAAATTTCCCCAAGAATAATAGCTGTAAGCGGCGTTAGTGACGCCGGTTTAATAACAACCGAGCAACCTGCTGCAATCGCCGGAGCAATTTTCCAAGCGGCCATCATAAGTGGGTAGTTCCAAGGAATAATCTGCGCACATACACCAAGTGGTTCTTTTTCTGTGTAGTTATGGAATTGACCAGGTACGTTGTTTACAGAGCCACCGTGTCCAACAATTGCGCCCGCGTAAAATTCAAAGTCTTCAATTGCTTGTGAAATCTGCCCTTTAGCAGCTGCAAGTGATTTACCTGTATTCAAAATTTCAAGTTCCACCAGCTCATTAAAGCGTGAGCCCATAATTGCTGCAATTTTGTTGAGTACACGTGCACGACGTCCTGAAGGCGTTATTTTCCATTTTCCATTATCAAATGAATCTCTGGCAGCTTGAACAGCTCTTTCAGCATCTTCTTGTGTTGCTTTTGCTACTTCCGCAAGAAGTTCACCCGTCGCAGGATTGTAAATTTTTGTGCGTTCGCCATTGCTACTTTCGACTTGTTCACCGTTAATGAAAAGTTTGTAAAAGTCACGTTTCATTGATTCTTGCTCTATTTTTCCTTCTTGAATTGTCGTCATTGGTTTATTCCTCCTATTGTCCTGTATAAACAGGTTTGCGTTTTTCCATAAATGCAGTAACACCTTCACGATGATCAGTTGTTAAACCAGCTATACGCTGCCCTTGTGCTTCTTGTTCAAGATAATCTTCAAAAGATAATTCCGTAACTGCTTTCAAGGATCGTTTTATCAAGCCTATTGCTTTTGTTGGCAGAGCGGCAAGATGCGCTGCAAATGTGGTTATATCTTCTTCCCATGTTTCAGATGAAATAAGTCGATTCGCAAGACCCATTTCTACTGCCTTATCGGCTGGTACTTTTTCTCCTAAAACTGCTAGTTCCAACGCTTTGGAATGTCCTACAAGTTGTGTCAAATAATAGAGATTACCAGAATCAGGAATAAGACCGACATGTACAAAAGCGTTCAAAAAACTTGCACGTTCCGAAATAAGTCTGAAGTCACACGCAAGTGCGAGGCTAAATCCGGCTCCAGCTGCAACTCCATTTACAGCTGCAATAATCGGTTTTTCACATTGTCTAATTTGATTAACCATCGGACCATAATGGTCTCTTAGTACTTGACCATGGTCCATGTTTTCATCGACTTCTGATAAATCCTGTCCGGAACAAAATGCCCGTCCTTCACCCGTTATGACAATACAACGAACTGCGTCATCATTGGAAGCGGCTTTGACTGCATCTTTCACTTCTCGGTTCATCTGTGCGATAAACGCATTCAGTTTGTCTGGCCTATTTAAATAGAGCCATGCAATTCCATTTTCAACTTCATAACGAATTGTCTCAAACATTGAGCTACCTCCTTACTTACCCTGGAAATCTGGTTTTCTTTTCTCAACAAATGCGTTCATACCTTCTTTTTGATCCTGTGAAGCGAATAGTAGATAGAAATTTTTCCGTTCATATTGCATTCCTTCATTTAAAGGAGAGTCCACTGCTTTATTTACCGAATCTTTAATGAGGCGTACCGATAGTGGCGGCTGTTTAGCAAGCCGACTTGCAAATTTCAACGTTTCTTCCATTAATAGTTCAGGGGCAACGATTTTGTTGATGACTCCGTGTTTCAGAGCCGTTTCCGCAGAAATCCGCTCCCCTGTCCATAGCCATTCCAGTGCTTTCGTACGACCAGCAAGTTTCGTCAACCTCTGTGTACCTCCTGCACCTGGCATGACGCCAAGGCCAACCTCTGGAAATGAAAATTCTGTGCCGCTTGCTGAGATTAATAGATCACAGCAAAGGGCAAGTTCGAACCCTCCGCCCATTACGAAGCCTTTTACTGCACCGATGATTGGCTTTTTAATGAGAGCTAATCGGTCCCAATCGGCAAATTGATTCAAAAGCTCAAGGCTGATTGGATTATCATTAGCCATCTCATCAATGTCAGCTCCAGCTGAAAATGCGCGTCCTTTTCCAGTCAACACGATGATTCTTACAGTATCGTCACGATCAAATTCTTCCATCGCAATGACTACTTCACTAATCAGTTTCCGATTCAATGAATTTAACTGACGGGGCCGATTCAGACAAATGACCGCAATGTCGTTTCCCTCTATTGAAGTTTCAATGAATTCGAAACTGGTCATTATGCATCCTCACCAATCATTAATGTGACAAGATTACCTGCAAACCCCATTAAGTCCTTACCAGACGCTTTCCCTTCAGGTGAACGTAAGCCCTGCTGTAATGCTTCTAAATTGTCATAGTACATCTCACATGTTAGGTAGTATTTTCCTTCGCCACCCATTGGAGACCCAGTTACTTTAGTTACCTTCATTTCACGAAGTCCAGGAATTTTCGCTGTAATTGGTGCATGAACATTGAAGTAATGATCATCAAATTCCTCTTTGTTTTCAGGGTGTTTGTATAACGCAATTAGTTTAGCCATTTAATATTCTCCTCACTTTACATTAGTGTCGAAACAGGTTTCATTGCCTCAAATACGTTTTTACAGCTCTTACAATACAAAATACTTCTGCACGCAGTCGGCCCAAAAATATTTTCCATTGTCACATATGTAGATCCACAATATGCGCAATCAACATGCCATGAACCATCTTCTTCAAAATGGCGGGGTGGTGGAGCTATTCCGAACGCTCGCAGATTCACATGCCCTTCTTCTGTAATACGGTCTGACGTCCAAGGTGGATGAAAGACGATTTCTACTTCGACTTCTTCCACTTCAGGAAGTTGTTTTATAGCATTTGCCGTATTTTTTTTAATAATGTCGAGAGCCGGGCATCCTAAAAACGTCGGAAGTAGAACTACTTTTACGTTATTTCCTTCAGTAGTGACTTCTTCAACCATACCAAGGTCAATAATGCTAACTGAGTCAATTTCAGGATCTTTCACTGTCATGAGCACTTCTAGTACACGCTCCGTTGTTAATTCTAAAGTTGTAGTCATTAAGATCGCCTCTTTCCTTTTTCAGTTACCAGGTAGCCGCCGGATCTAACTTGTAAACTTCTGAAAGTGTAAGCAGTGCTTCATCCAAATCTTCTGTATGCTCGCCATTCCGTCCATTATTCGTTGGTTTTTCAGGAATCGTCGGTAGATCCATTTGTAGAGCAACAAACACTGGTTCGATGCTTGCTATCCAGTTTTCTTTCAACTTTTCCTCATTGTCTATCAGTTTATATTTTTCAATTGCTTGTTCTTGATTTCCAAAAGAGAATACATCTCCAAAGTCCTTCATAACGAGAGCAATTGCATCATTCATTTTCTTTTTTGCAACATCGGTAGAACTCAATAATTGCTTAAACCAAGTTTCCCAATGTAACCTGTGATAATAAAGTTCCATTTTCACTTTTACTGCAGCTTCAGCAAGTGGTCTATACGAGCTTTGGCATAAAGAATCGACTTTCATTTTTTTTGCTTGTGTGTAAAAATAACTTCTTACAACTTGATATGCCCAATCATACTGGGGCGTTTCCATATAATAGCCATCACCGTTTACTCGCTCAGTCAAAATGCTGTTTCTTCTTTCATGTGCCGGTCGCAAATGAGCCAGATCATCCGCTTCTCCCACTCCCAAATCTTCTAGAAGCTTGTAGAACATTGCTGCATGCCCCATACTGTCTTGGCTAATTGAAGAAGAAGCGACGTCTTCCTCAATGTGAGGAGCGAGCCCTAGCCACTCAGATCCACGATAAGAGTACAAGAAATCATCATCCGCTAATTGGAATAACAAACTTGTTATCGCTTCTTTGTTTTCCGCGGTCAATACGTTTTCGATAGTGCTCATTTCTGATCTCCTCCCCATGACAAGATTTCTTTTTCATCCAACATTCCCTGTTCGTAGTGACGCCACTTTTTCTTTAAGTAGCCGTATCCTTTTGTCGTACGATAATCTTTATTGTTAAGTCTGCCGAGTGTCATTTTCTCTTCAGCGTCCAACCTTCTAACGTGCTTCCGATTCACAACCCAAATGTCGGCAACCGGTTCGCGGCGCATGAAATTTTCTTGCGCCAACATGATGGCCATTTCTTCATTTGGAGCCAGCAAGCTGAATTGGTGCTGGAATGACGAACTCGGCGTCCGTTTACTAAATACTTCATATTCTTGATAAAATGTATTCTCTTGTGCCATTTTCCCCAACTCCTATCTTTAGTTGATTGTCGCGCTTAGTGCATCACGAACCCATGCACTATGTTCATATGAAGATCGGCGCAAGTTCAGGCGTGCTTGTGAACGGGGCCCTTTATTTTTAATAATTCTCTTAAACTCTTCCCAATCTGGTTGTTGATACGACCATAACTCATTTTCTTTATCGTAGTGGAAAGTCGGATCTGGAATTGTTAAGCCAAGCGATAAAATACGCGGAATGTATTTATCAAAAAAGAGTTGCCTGAAATCCTCATTTGTTTTCGTACGGATTTTATATTTGATGGTTAAGTCTTGTTTAGATGAACCCGTTGTTTCTTTGCTTGCCGGTCCGAAGAACATCAGTAATGCCTCCCACCAGCGATTAAGAGCGTCTTGAATCATTGCCTTTTGATCTTCCGTACCTTCTGCCAACGCCATGATGATTGACTCACCATGCTGTGCATGAAATACTTCTTCAGCACAAATGCGTTGCAACGCCCTTGCGTAGGGTCCATATGAAGCCCCTAGCATATCAGTCTGTGTAATAATAGCTGCTCCATCAACAAGCCAGCCTACGAGGCCTGCATCTGCCCATGTTCTCGTTTCCATGTGGAATACATTATGAAATTTCAAGTCCTCATTGAATAAGTCCTGCATTATATCTCCACGATTTTTGCCATATGGTACTAGTAAGTCTTCAGTAACTCGAAGTAGCAGCTGGCCATGGCCCATTTCGTCCTGTACTTTTGCCATAATGCCAAGCTTTCTATTAAGAGAAGGGGCTTTCGGTACCCATTCTTTCTCAGGAAGCGCTCCCATTATTTCGCTAATACCGTGCATCGAAACCAGTTTAATCAATGTCTGTCTGTATTCTTCAGGCATCCAATCATCTGCTTCGATCTTATCCCCTGCCTCAATACGTTGCATAAAATGTGCTACCTTTTCCTCATCAGCCGTAATCTGTAAAGTCGTCAATTTAAATCCCCCTTTATTTGAGTATATAATCTCACCGCTTCGTATAACAAGATTTTAACGATGACTTCGTATATCGTTATATATAAGGTCAGTATAGTGCATAGATATTCAAAAAGCAAATGTATTCTGATAAATTTAAATTTTATTTTTGACTGTCAAATTTTGAATTTTAAGTAGTCCGTTAACATGCGAATAGACTAGTGATGAAATCGAATTAACTCTCTTATGCTTCCTCTAGTACAATTGGGTGTTGCGATACTTTAATTGAATCAGTAGGGCAGCCTTCCAATGCATCTTCTAGATCATCGTATAGATCTTCATCAACTTCAGAACACCCTTCGTTATCATCTAGATGTACAAACGCAAGTCCTTCATCGTTATAATCAAAAATGTCTGGCGCACTCGCCCCACACGCTCCGCAGGCAATACAAGTTTCCTGATCAACAATCGTATATTTAGCCATTCCATTCGTCCCCTCCTTATACTGTTCGCAACACGCCTATCATTTATTGACCGACTTTAACTTTCTTGTTTTCTGTTTGTTCCATAAGCGTTGTACTGTGAGTTGCTTGTACTTTCGCTGTTGGATCGATGTAAACCTTAGCATTGCTGACTGCTGTCGGAGCCTCGCCAAATCCACTTGCAATCAACTTTACTTTCCCTTCATACGTGCAAATATCACCGGCTGCATAAATGCCCTCTATATTCGTTTCCATTTTTGAGTTGACGACAATACTATTTTTCACGATTTCAAGGCCCCATTCGCTAATTGGACCGAGTGATGAAACGAACCCGTAGTTTACGATAACGTCGTCTACATCAATTACTTCTTCTTGATCGCCCTTCACTTTTTCAAGGACAACCTGTTCTATATTATTTGCACCAATAAATTCTATAGGCACGAACGGAGTCTTGACTTCAACGGATGAGTTCATTAAATTTTCTACACTTGCCTCATGAGCACGGAATTTATCGCGTCTGTGTACAAGCGTCACTTTTTTTGCAATTGGCTCTAGCATTAATGACCAGTCAACAGCTGAGTCGCCACCTCCAAAAATTTGTACATTCTTCCCTGCAAACTGTTGTAAATCCTTTATGAAGTAATGCAAGTTCTTACCTTCGAACTTTTCTGCTGAGTCCAGATTAAGTTTTTTGGGCTGAAACGCGCCATTACCCGCCGTAATAATTATAGTCTTTGAAAAATGAATTGCGCGATTCGTTGTCAGTTTAAAAGTTCCATCAACTTGTTTCTCTACTTGCTGAACGTCCTGTTCAAGTGTGATCGTCGGCTCGAATTGAGACATTTGATTTACTAAATTATCAATGAGTTCCTGACCACTAATTTTCGGAAATCCAGCAATATCATAAATATACTTTTCAGGATATAAAGCAGAGAGCTGGCCACCAAGTTGTGGCAGGCTTTCAATAACGTTCACAGACATTTTTCTCATACCGGCGTAAAATGCGGTAAATAATCCTACAGGGCCTCCACCAATAACTGTCACATCAAAGACTTTTTGTTCGTTACTCATAACTAAACTCCTCTTTTCCGATTATCTGATTTCACTTGCCAACGTGTTGGTTAACATTCCGACGGTGTGTACCAGTTCAATAGTATAACTGAATTTGAACGTTACGATTATTTCTTGTTATACAAAGTACTTTAATACATAATTAATTCAGTGTCAACAATAATTTCTGAAAACTCTTAGTTTAACACCATTTTCACGTAACTTTCAGAATTTTATTCACTTTCTGAATTATATATGGTACGATTTTGACTAGTTGTATATCTATTTTTTATATACCGTTTAGTTTATGTTTTATAATAATTGAGTATTTCCGTAGAGATTTTCATCTTTTAAGTACCTAATTAAGCAGTAATTTCCAAAAAAATATATTGAATTAATGAGAGGTGTGGCAAAATGACAACACGCATTGACGATTTCGCTGTTCACGAACAACACTATGATGAAATTCGCACTATTATGGAGCAGGAGCCATACGCACAGTTTATCGGCATGAAGCTGAAAGATTTTGGTCCCGGTACGGCTACAGCGGAACTAGTTCCTAACGAGAATATGTTAAACTCGCACAATACGGTTCACGGTGCAGTATTGTTTTCATTAGCTGATTACGTTTTTGCTGTTGCAAGTAACTCATATGGAAAAACTGCAGTCGGAGTTACAACGACAATGAATTTTATGTCGGCTGCTCTTCCCGGCGAAACAATTACTGCTGTCGCCCGCGAAGATAAACGAAACCACCGCCTTGCCTGGTATACTATTGATATCAGTAATGGAAAAGAACTTGTTGCAACGATGCAAGCAATGGTATATCGAAAAAAAGAGTATTTCATTCAAATAGAAGAGTAAGTGAAAAAGAGGCTAGTTTTTCAAAGAAGCCTAATTAAATATAACAAGTACAAAACACCCCCCGCATCGGTTTTAATCGATGCGGGGGGTGCTTTCTATTAAGAGGATACGTCATAGATGTAGGTGTATTTTTTTCTAAGATCCTAATTATTAGTTAAGTAGCGTCCACTTACCATCCTTAACAACAGCCATAACTAAGCTATCTGCTGTTAAACCGTTATGATCTTTAGCAGTTAGGTTGTAAATTCCTGTTGTACCAATCCATTTCGTAACGTCATTTTCCAAATAATCACGAATCGATTCGCGATCCGTAGCCCCATTTTTCAACGCCTCGATGACAAGCATTAAGTTATCATAGCCGTAAGAACCGAAGTTTGTTGGCTCACTGCTAAATTTATCTAAGTAATCTTTATAAAAAGTAGAAATCACGTCAAATTGGATATCATCCTCCGCAATCTGATCCGGGAAGAGTAACTTACCTGTTGGAATAACAACCCCTTCAGCCGCATCTTCAGCTAGTGTGATAAAGTTTTGGTTGGCAATTCCATGACTTCCTATAATCGGTAAATCAATACCTAAATCACGTGTGTTTTTAGCGACAACTGCCGGACCTGGGTTTGTTCCCCATACGACAATTGCTTCTGCTTTCGCACTGTTAATTTTTGTGAGTTGTGCACTCATATCTGGATCTTGAGTGTTGTAACTTTCTTTTGCAACAATATCAACGTCATATTCCTTTGCTAGTGCTTCCATCTGTTCGAGTCCACTTGAACCAAATGCATTTGAGTCAATAATAGTTCCAACCTTACTGATTCCCTGCTCTTTTAAATACATATAAACGCGCTCAACCGCATGTCTGTCAGATTGTGGCGTTTTGAACACCCACTTTGCTTCTTCGACTGGCTCAACGATATGTGTACTTGCTGCAGCTGAAATCATCGGTACTTGTTGCTGCATCGCAATCCCTTTAATCGCCAGACTTTCACCGCTTCCAGATGAACCTAGAAGCACAAGAACCTTTTCATCATTGACTAAACGATTCGCTTCCTGTGTTGCCTTCTCCTGGCTAGATTCATCGTCAGCTAAAATAATTTTCAACGGTACTCCATTGATACCGCCTTCACTATTAATCTTGTCTTCAATTAATTTAGTTGCATTCCATTCTGGCTCGCCAAGTGGACTATTCGGTCCAGTTTTCGAGTAAATAGCTCCAATTTTATACTCAGTGACTTCGCCAGAGCTTTCTTCATTGTCTGACCCCCCGCTACATGCTGCAAGGATCAATACAGTCATTATAGTCAATAGCGATGTTAAAAATAACTTTTTCATTTTTTATCCCCCATTTTAGTGTACTGTTTGACCTAGGTATGCTTCTTTTACTTCAGGGTCATTTAACAATTCTTTAGAGCTCCCGCTATTTACAATCCCTCCGTGTGAAATTACATAACCACGGTCGGCAATTTTTAAAGAGGCCGTAACATTCTGTTCTATTAATAATATGGTCGTGCCGAATTCAGCACGTAAATCCCGAACGAGTTCAAGCACATCTTTCGCAATAAGCGGGGCCAATCCTAGCGTAGGCTCATCGAGAAGTAGTAATTCAGGCTCCGACATAACACCTCGTGCAATAGCAAGCATCTGCTGCTGCCCGCCGGACATCGTTCCACCTAATTGGTCTTTCCTCTCCTCTAATATAGGGAATAATCCGAAAACTCTTTCGATATTTTTTTCAATATTTTTCATTTTGGTCTTCTTACGATGATGATAGGCACCTAGATATAGGTTGTCCAAGACAGTCATCGTTGAAAATACTTGCCGATGTTCTGGTACGTGCACAAGATGTCTCCCAACGACTTTTTCTGCTTCCATTCCAGTTATGTCATTCCCCTGGTATATTATTTTTCCATTAGTCGGCTTTAAAATCCCTGAAATCGTTTGTAATAAGGTTGTTTTACCGGCACCGTTCGCACCAAGCAATGCAACGATTTCTCCTTTATCAACGGATAAAGAGACGCCCTTTAATGCTTGGATAGGCCCATAACTAACAGATATATCGACTACGTCCATTAATTTATTTTTGCTCATATCGCCTCCTCCACCTTTTCGATTTCATCTATATCAGCTCCTAAGTAGGCAGTGATAACTGCTTCATTCTCTTGAATTTCCTTTGGGGTTCCCTCGGCTATTTTTGTCCCTTGATCCAAAACAATAATTTTCTCACAAATGCTCATAACAAGATCCATGTCATGCTCGACAACTAAAACTGTCACGCCCGTATCGCGCACTCTTATAATTAATTCGCTCATTTCTTGAGTCTCTTTATGATTCAATCCAGCCGCAATTTCATCCAGTAATAGTAATTTCGGGTTTGTCGCAAACGCTCTTGCGAATTCAAGCAGACGTAACTTTCCGAGTGATAAACTAGCCGCCTTCTGATCATAGAGATCCTCAAGACCAAAGAACTCCAAATAACTCATTGCTTTGTCGTATACTTGCTTCTCTTCTCTCTTTGAACCGAGAAGTAGTGACATCATTCCAAGAATATCCGTCTTCGTTTGCACATGCTGACCAACCATTACATTCTCGATGACTGTCATACTTTTAAATACCTGTATGTTTTGAAAGGTACGTGAAATACCTAATGGCGCAACTTGAAATGCTGGAAGTTTTTCGATTCTTTTCCCCAAAAATGTAATACTTCCAGTAGTGGGTGGAAAAATCGAAGAAATCATATTAAACATTGTACTTTTCCCCGCGCCGTTTGGACCGATCAATCCAACAATTTGTCCTTCTTCAACCGTAAATGAAACTTCATTATTGGCGACGACTCCACCAAACTTTTTCGTAATAGCGTCAACCTTCAACAATCAAATCGCCTCACTTTCATGAAACTTCCCTTTTTGCCCCTAGTTTAATCCTTTGTTTTTTACTCGATTGTTTCGACAAATTTGATTCAACCCAATCAGCAATAGTTGGGAACAAGCCGCGTGGTACAAAAATGACAACAAGCATTAATATCAAGCCGTAAATGACATGTTCAAAGTCACTGGTAATGAAAGGAAACTGTTCACCAAGCATATGAACGATAATACCTACAACTCGGATTAGAATTGTTCCGATTAACGCTCCCCATACACTGCCACTTCCTCCTAGTACGACCATTGCTAAAAAAAGAATTGATGCATCGAATGTAAACGCTGCTGGTGAAATACTGTAACTCATATGTGCAAATAGCCAGCCCGCAAGTCCGGCAAACATAGCACTTAAAATGAAGATTTGCATTTTATATTTCCCTGTATTCACACCCATCGAACTTGAGGCAATTTCACTGTCATGAATTGATCGTAGCGCTCTCCCTACTCTCGAATGAACAATATTTAAAGAAAGAATTAAGACGATGATGACGAAAAACCAAACGAGGTAATAATAGGGAATTCCTTGATTAATCGTGTAACCAAATAATTTTAGTTGCGGTATTCCATAAAACCCTGAAGCACCCTTTGTTACGTCACGCCATTCTACCAGTAGCGTATGGACGATTATTCCAAGTGCAAGCGTCGCCATTGCAAGATAGTAGCCGCTTAATCGTGACATAGTATGACCCATGACATAGGCCAGCAATCCAGGAATAAGAAGTGCGAATGGCAAACTTACCCATGGACTCCACCCCATTGTCGCCGTCAATACTGACGTCGTATATGCGCCAACACCGTAAAACGCAGCTTGTCCAAGTGAAATTTGACCTGCATATCCCATCAATAACCCGAGTCCAATCGCGATAATAGCGTAAATGCCAGCGAATGTTGCATGTGTTAAATAGAATGACTGTGTGACCACAAATGGGAATCCAATAATCACCAAAGCAAAGAGTAGCACACCCATCCATTTTGTTTGTTGAACCCCTTGTAACTTCATCACAATCCTCCTTTTCCAACGCTTTTTTCACCTAAAATACCACTAGGGCGAATTAGTAAGATTAACAGAATCGCCGAAAAAGTAATCGCATCTTTCATTCCTGAGCTGATGTAACCAGCACCTAGGGATTCCAATAAGCCAATCAACAATCCACCAATAACAGCTCCTGGGGCACTTCCAAGCCCGCCCAAAATTGCTGCCGAGAAACCTTTTATACCGAGCATTGTACCCATATCATAGGCTGGGAACATAATTGGGGCGATAGCAAGACCCGCCAATGCGCCGAGCGCTGCGCTTAAAGCGAATGAAAGCGCTGACATTTTTTTAGGGCTGATTCCCATCAATCGTGCTGCCAATGGATTTACTGATGACGCTCGGAACGCTTTACCTACCATTGTTTTATCAAGTAAAAGATATAATAGTACAACTACTAAAAGCATTATTACGATAACCCAAATTGCTTGTGGTGTAATTGTAGCTCCTGCAATGTTAACCGGATTATTTTCTGTAAACGGAGCAACTCGCAATTGATCCTTCCCCCAAATGATACTAGCGATTCCACGAAAAAATATGGCCGTTCCAATCGTTAATATAATCAGACTAATGGCATTTGCTCCCTTAGCCCTCCTAATTAGAACAAACTCCATTCCCCAGCCTATCATCGAAACAAAGATGATAGTCACAATAAAACCGAGCCAGTAGGGCATACCGGCAGACGATAAAGAAAACATCGTCAAACCACCCAACATTACAAATTCTCCTTGAGCTAAATTAATAACCTTTGTCACACTATAAATAGTAACGAAACCGAGAGCGACAATGGCATAAATACTGCCAATTGTCATCCCAGTTAACGTAAACTGTAAAAGGTCCCCCATCACACACACACCCCTTTTTAGTTTTGCTAATTAAACACTAACTAGGCATTTCTCCCGTTTATCGACAACTCTGATAGCCTTTCCTTCCGAACGTGGAATCGTTTTTGGTGGATTCACAACAATATCTACGGATATGAGACAAGTATTTTTCATCTGGTGTTGAATTTTTCTCTTTAATAAAGTAATTCTTTCGTGTTTTAAATCTTCACCAATTTCATTATAAAGAGATGTATCACACTCAACATGTAGTACTACAGCATCCATAGCACCTTTACGGACTAAATGGATCTGATACACTGGCGTGAGTTCACTAACTTGGAGAAGTTCCCTTTCCATTTCCGACGGGAAAACGTTTACACCGCGAATAATCATCATATCGTCCGTTCGTCCTTTGACACGTGACATTCTCGTCGTAGTTCTTCCACATTTACATTTCTCACGAGTGATAGAAGCAATATCTCCCGTACGGTAGCGGATAATTGGCAGCGCTTCCTTTTGAAGACTGGTAAAGACGAGCTCCCCACTTTCTCCATCCGCAACAGGTTGAAGCGTATCTACATCAATTACTTCTACATAGAAATGATCCTCTGCTATATGAAGACCGTCCTGCTCTTCATGACACTCAATTGCTACGCCAGGTCCCATAATTTCACTTAAACCATATATATCTACTGCTTTAAAGTTTAGTTTTTTCTCGAGAGTAGCACGCATTTCTTCCGACCATGCTTCCGCTCCGAGAATGCCATATTCAAGATTGGTCTCACGTGGGTCAATCCCCATATCTTCCATCTTTTCAACGATGCTCAGAATGTATGAAGGCGTTCCACAAATACCTCTTGGCTTCAGATCATTAATTAGTGTAATTTGGCGTTCTGTATTTCCACCGGAAATTGGAACTGTCGCAACGCCAAGTTCATCTGCACCTTGGTGAAGTCCCAGACCACCCGTAAATAATCCATAACCATATGCGTTATGAAATACATCCGATTTCCTTCCACCAGCCGTAACGATTGCTCTTGCAACAATAGTTCCCCAATTTTTTAAATCCTTTTCGGTATAACCAACGATTGTCGGTTTGCCACTTGTCCCGGATGAACCATGAATCCGATTAATATTTTCTATTGGCTCAGCGAATAATCCATATGGATATGTATCACGAAAATCTTTCTTGACCGTAAATGGCAGTTTTACAATGTCATCAATAGTTTGAATATCCTCGGGTTTTACACCAAGCTCATCAAACTTCTTTTTGTAAAAATCAACATTACCATATACCTTTTTCACTGTCTCTTTAAGACCAGTTAACTGCCACTCTTCCATTTGTTCGCGTGAGGCTGTTTCAATTTCCGGATTATACAAAATACTTCCCCCTTTTAGATAATTAATATTTCTAGGTCATTCCAATATAACTAAAAATAAACGCTTAGTTAGAATTCTGTAATGCAACAATAGATTAATACAAAGTTCAGACAATGTCAATTTAAATTTCTGAACATTCACAAACTGAATTTCTTTCTTATCGCAAAAAAGTAATGGTACAAAATCCCAACTCAAATCAAAATCACCTTCAACTAAAGGGAAATTTAATATAGATTGTTTTGTATTTTTAAAATTAAATGGTTTTTTGATACCAGCTAAAGCGCAAATTATTAATACTAATATGGTTTCATCAATCATCATTTCAAGAATAAAAGAGAGAAACGAGAATTATTTAAACTAATCAATTCTGTCCAATTGCCCTTGCCTTTATCACTAATCGATGTTGCTATGGTACAGATATATTCAACAAAACAGCAGAGAAAAAAAGTGATTTGTAGACAAGGCTAATGATTTTTTCATACATTTTGGGCGTAAGCTATTTGGTGCTAACGTATGTAGTAACGTGCGAGGCATTAGAAACTTTTTATAAAGATGTCCGTGAAAGGAAAATGAGGTCTGTTTTTTTAATATCAAGTATTTACAGCGGATTATAATCGAAAACTTAAGCGGATTTGACTTTGAATTAAGTGACGCGGATTGACATTTGAACACAACGACCGTAAGCGTAAAATAGGTTCTTTCCATCTGTGATATAACTACAAATATATTCTGTAATATTATAAAAAAGTAATATAAGAGGTATTTGTTTATGGATGAATTCACCACATTACTTAACGAATTCTTGGTTTGTACGGGTGCGGACATATCTTCAGTTTCCAGTTATTTTGTTACATCTACCCGATATCAATCATTGTTTCATTATACTAAAATGTTAGGGTACAAAAAATGGATTTCGCACCAATGACTGAAACCCTAATTTCTCGAAATCCCAGTTATGTAATCGGTTTGCGACTGATTTAATGATGTCGCAGGAGGACTTGTAAATTTGTGAAATATACACACGCGAAAAAAAAGATGGCAATTGCTGGTCTTTGCAAGTCAATATTTTTTATTAGTGTAAATACAAAACAGGTCACTTAGTGCGACCTGTTTTTGCCGTTCAATAAAGCAATGAAACACTAAGAACCTTGATTTTATATCTATATTTATGAATCAAATGCATTTAATGCGTTTACACTATGAGCCAAGGCTGAACCCGCTTTTAATGCAGTTGCAACCATAATCGATTCTGCTATTTCTTCCATAGTTGCGTCAGCTCCCTTTGCACCCTTCGTATGAATGTCAATACAGTACGGGCATCCCGTTGTATGTGCAACAGCAACAGCAATCAATTCTTTCTCTTTTACACTTAATAAACTTTCTTTCATTGTTTTTGTATCAAAATCAAGAAATGACTTAAATACATCTCCATTTAGCTTTGAGAATTCTTTTAATCTATTAAAATATGACGCTTTATATAATTCATCGTCTTCATTTTGATCGTATGCGTTTAATGCATTCACTCCATGTGCAAGTGCAGAGCCTGCCTTTAGGGCCGTTGCGACCATGATGGCTTCAGACATTTCTTCTTTGGTAACATCTTCTGTTTTTGCTGCTGTCACATGAACTTCTATACAATATGGACAACCTGTTGTATGAGCAACAGCAATGGCAATTAATTCTTTTAACTTTTTCGTGAGCTTTCCCTCTGATAGTGCGAGTTTGTCGAACTGTGCAAAAGCTTTGAAAGTGTCTGGTACAAGGTCACTTAATTCTCCAAGACGGTTAAAATACGATTTTCTATACAATTCTTCTCTGCTCAAAATTTCTTCCCCCTAATTAATATCTTTTATTGTTTTTTCCGACATTTTTCTTTAACTTCAAAATGGTGTAATTCTTTTCTCACAATCTTTTTAGCGCAAATAGATTCAATCACTTTTTTGCCTCATGACCTTTTTGGAAATCAGTTTTTATAAAACCTGTATTATGTTCATTTGTATACATTAGGAATTCTTTCGAATACCCTCAACATTTTTTCATTGATCAACCGGTTGCAGCTTACGTGAAAAGCGTTTTCCCGCGTGATGTTCTGGTAGCTGGTCACCGGCTTCGAATAGATTCGCCCGCATAGTCGTCGCTTCAGACTGCTTCCGTACGAGTCCTCTTTCTTGCAAAACAGGCACGACTAGTTCGGCGAAATCTTTGAATGATCCAGGTTTGACCGCATACGTAATATTGAACCCATCCACATCCGCCTCATTTACCCAACGTTCCATTTCGTCTGCTATTTTTTCAGGTGTCCCGACTACAACAGGACCGATTCCTCCAATTCCTACAAATTCTGCGATTTCTTTGATTGACCACTTTTTATCCGGATCCACCTTCGTGAAGATTTCAACCCTTGAACGCATAGAATCATTTTCGACAAATTGCAAGTCCTCATCCAAATCATATTCTGACAAATCAATTCCAGTCCATCCGCTGAACAGACTCATTGCACCCTCAAGGCTTATATATTTCTTGTAATCATTGTACTTTTCTTCCGCCTCTTCTTGTGTCCGTCCAACAATCGGTGTGAACAGGCTGAAGATTTTTATTTCATCCCTCTTTCTTCCAAATGTCTCGGCTTGGCTACGGATTTTTTCTACGTATTTTTTGGCAATGTCAGCTGTTGGCATGGAAATATAAATACCTTCCGCATGTTCAGCCGCAAAAGCAGCCCCTCTTGGTGATAATCCCGCTTGAAAAATGACTGGTGTGCGCTGTGGAGACGGTTCGCAAAGGTGTGCACCTGGAACAGAGAAGTGCTTTCCTTGATGGTTGATGTCATGCACTTTTTCCGGATCAATATACACTTTACGTTTCGGGTCTCTCACAACAGCATCCTCTTCCCAGCTCTGTTCCCATAATTTATAACACACCTCCAAATATTCTTCGGCAATGTCATACCGCGCACTATGATCGATTTGTTTATCGAGCCCCATGTTTAAAGCTGCGCTCTTCAAGTAAGACGTGACAATATTCCAACCAACCCTTCCTTTTGTCAAATGGTCCAATGTCGACATGCGGCGTGCAAATGTGTAGGGATGTTCATGTGTAACGGAAGCCGTCACGCCAAATCCAAGATTTTTTGTCACCGCAGCCATTGCTGGCACAACCAAGAGTGGATCATTGACAGGTGATTGCACTGCTTGGCGTAATGAAGCATCCCTTGTACCTTCGTACACATCGTAAGGGCCTAACACGTCTGCTAAAAAGATTGAGTCAAATTGTGCAGCTTCCAATAGTTTCGCAAGCTCTATCCAATAGTCGATGTCTGTATATCGATGAGCTTCACTATCAGGATGCGACCATAATCCTGGCGATTGATTGCTCGGGCAGTTCATTTCAAAGGCGTTTAATAGAATTCGTTTTTTTGTCATTTCATATTCCTCCTAAGTGATATTGAACCAAATGTAAACCAAAATAAAAAGCTCTCTTTTAAGAATAAAATTCTTAAATCGAGAGCCGCTAGTTGTCTAGTAGGCTTACAAATTCATCTATTGCCTCGTTTGAATTCGCTAGAAATCAGATTATATGACTTCTTCTATCAACGACCATTAGCACATAATCGTAAAAACCAGGTATCGATTGTATTATAAACACCTCTGTTTACGGTGAAATCACCTAGTATTTGGTCTATTATCGATTCTCAACTAAAGTGTACCCTTTGGTAATAGCCTTCTACTAGTTTTTTCTATAATGGAGAAATAAGTATTTCCAAATTACCAAAACCTTTACAAATCTATTCTGATACTTGTAAACTGTATATTAGATTCTAATTACTTTTACTAAAAGAGTCAAGGGTTATGATGTAATATTTTGAATTTTATAATCAATTTAACTTCACTTACATACTCACTACAAACTGTTCCCATCTATTTTCTGAAAGAAATAATTTTTTTAAAAATTACACTAAAAATATACACAGATTATCGTTATCGGTTAAAGTGACACAGATTACTATTAATATGGTTCTAAGTCAAATGTTGGGGTGATGTGATTTGCACGTCACC